>JAICVH010000009.1 GCA_025935435.1 Burkholderiales bacterium | reverse complement strand
CTCGACGCAGTCGAGCGCGGCTTGCGCGCGCAGGGCGAGGGCCGCACGGTCATCGAACCGCGCGTGCACCTCATCCCGGGCAGTGCGGCAGATGGCACGCCGATTCACGGCCACTTCAACGTGCTGCGCGGCCACATCGCGCCGCTCGATCTGGCGGGGGTAAAGGTCGTCGGCGACTACGTCGACAACTATACGCTCGGGCTGCCATCCGAAATGGGACTGCTCGCGCTGTTCGATCCGCGCACCGGACGACCGATCGCCGTGATCGACGCCGCCGGTTTGACCGACATGCGTACCGGTGCAGTGACCGCGCTCGGTGCGCGTCATCTCGCGCGCCGCGACAGCCGCGTCCTCGCGCACATCGGCGCGCGCGGCACGGCGTACTGGAACGTCCGCCTCCTCGACCGGTTGTTCGACTTTGCCGAGATTCGCGTGCACTCGCGACGCCGCGAATCGCAGCAAGCATTTGCGGAGCGCCTCGGCGCGGATCTCGGCAAGCCCGTGGTGGCGATGCCGGACTGGGAAAGCGCCATACGTGACGCCGACATCGTCGTCGAAGCGTCACGGCTGCCCGAGCCAAAGCCGATGCTGCGCACCGAGTGGATCAAGCGCTCCGCGCTGGTCATTCCGTACGGCACGATGAGCGCCGTCGAACTGTCGCTCACGGACATCATGGACAAGGTGGTCGTCGACGACTGGGGGCAATGTCGGACCGGTCGATTCGGGGCGCTTCGCGCGCACGTCGATGCGGGCAAGCTCACCGAACGCACGCTGCATGCGGAACTGGGCGAAATCATCGCGGGCCGCAAGCCGGGCCGCGAACGCAACGACGAAACGATCCTCTTCTGGCATCGCGGCTTGTCGTTGTCCGATATCGCGCTCGGTGCAGCGATGCTGGAAAAGGCGGCGCGCATCGGCGTTGGCCAGACGCTGCGCTACCGGTGATCGCCGATGCAAGCGCGCACATCATGGATTGCGAATGCGCGTATGTACGCGGTGACGCTCGGCGTGTCCGCGCTGTGGGACCGTCTGTTCGCGTGGCTTGCCGCCGAAGCCGATATCCCGCTTGCCGTTGTGCCGCACGCCGCGCCGCTGCCGCTGCCGGCATTGTGGAAGCGCTCCGATCTCGGCTGCGCGTTCATGTGCGGGTATCCGTGGACCACCTGGAACGATGAAAGTAGCGACCGGCCAGCGCTTGTCGCGGCGCCCGTTCCGTCACCGGCACGCTACCAGACACTGCCCGTTTACTGCACGGACATCGTCGTACGTGCCGACGCGGGCTACACGTCCATCGATGATTTACGCGGCGCGCGCTTCGGTTACACCGAGACGCATTCGCAAAGCGGCTACCAGGCGTCGCGCAGATTGATCGCGTCGCGTGCAACGCGCAGTGGTGGGCGCTGGTTCGGCGACGTCGTCGGTCCGCTGCAGACACCGCGCGCCATCGTCGATGCCGTCATCGACGGTCGTATCGATGCCGGTCCGCTCGATTCGTACTGGCACGACCTGTTGCGTTTGCACGAGCCCGCGACGGCCGCGCGCACGCGTACGATTGCGAGCACGCCGATGACCGCAAGTCCGCCGCTCGTCGCGTCGGCCAGGCTCGATACCCCACGTCGCGCGCGCTTGTCGGCCGCGCTCGAACGCGTCGCGACGACGCGCGAACTTTTCGACGTTCGAAGCGGCCTCCTGCTGCATGGTTTTGCGCGCGTCGGCGAGGACGACTACGCGCCGCTTTCGGCATCGAACGACGCAGGCGCTGCGCTCGGTTATCGTGTGCTGCAATGAGAAGCATCCTCGCGTGCAATCCTCGCTCGCTTTGCCTTGGAGTTCGCGGATGAGACAACCAACTTTGGCCGGTTCGTTGATTGGCGTCGCCACCGTCCTGCTCGCCGTTACCCTGCCAATCGGCCGCGTCGTCGCACAAACCGCCTACCCGACGCATCCGGTGCGCATCATCGTTCCGTTTCCACCGGGCGGCCCCGCCGACGCGCTCGCGCGGCTCACGGGCGACCGGCTCTCACGATCGCTCGGGCAATCGTTCGTGGTCGAAAACCGTCCCGGGGCTGGGGGGAACATCGGCATGGAACAGGGCGCAAAGGCGGCGGCGGACGGCTATACGCTGACGCTTGCCCCCGTCGGCAACCTGACGATTGCGCCGTCGCTGTATTCGAAGTTGCCCTACGACCCGGCGAAAGACTACGCGCCGATCACGGTGCTTGCCGCCGTGCCGAACGTGTTGATCGTGCATCCATCGGTTGGTGCGAGGACCCTTGCCGAGCTGGTGGCGCTCGCGAAGGCCAAACCCGGGTCGCTCAATTACGCGTCGCCGGGCAACGGCAGCGGCCCGCACCTCGCCGGCGAACTGTTGAAGAGCATGGCGGGGATCGATCTCGTGCACGTGCCGTTCAATGGCGTCGCGCCGGCGATGAATGCGGTGCTTGGCGGCCAGGTGCAGCTCTTCTTCGCGCAGAGTTCGGCCGCGTTGCAGCACGTGAAGGCGGGAACGGTCATCGCGCTGGGCGTGGCCAGCCCGCGCCGCATCGCAAGTGCACCCGACCTGCCCACGATCGCCGAGCAGGGACTCGCCGGCTTCGATGTGACGTCGTGGTACGCACTCGTCGCACCCGCCGGAACGCCGGCGTCGATCGTCGATCGTTTGCACCAGGAGATCGCGAAGGCGCTGGCGGAACCGGACGTCCGCGAGCGGATTGCGGGACTCGGCGCCGAGCCGGTCGGCAATACGCCCGCAGAATTCGCGGCGATGCAACGCGCCGAGGCAGCCCGCTGGGCAAAGCTCGCCCGCGAAGCGAACATCCGCGCCGATTGACCGCACACCGTCGAGCCGCGAGAATCGCCTGAGCCCTGGTTTCGCAAGGGCCCGCCAACACGCCAGGGAGCGTTCCAGATGAAGGTCGCGCTGCATCGTTTGCTGAAGTACGCGTTGCTCTTTTCGCTGTTTGCTGCATCGACGGCACTCGCGCAACAGCCCGTTCGCGTCGGCTCGAAGAACTTCACGGAGCAGTTCATCCTCGCCGAGCTGTACGCACAGGCGATGGAAGCCGCCGGCATCAAGGTCGAACGCAAGATCAACCTCGGCGGCACGCTGATCGCGTACAAGGCGCTCGAGGAGAAGCAGATCGACTTCTATCCGGAATACACAGGGACGATGCTGCTCGCGGTGCTCAAGCAGCCGGCGATGAGCGATCGCAAGGCCGTTTACGAAAAGGTGAAGGCCGAATACGCAAGCAAGGGCCTCACGCTGTTGAACGAAGCACCGGTCAACAACACGTACAACATGGTCGTGCGCCCCGAAACCGCCGCGCAGTACAAGCTCGAAACACTGTCGGATCTCGCCAAGGTCGCGAATCAGCTCAAGCTCGGCGCCGGACCGGAATTTCGCGATCGCGAAGACGGGCTGCCCGGCCTCAAGGCGAAATACGGCATCGTGTTCAAGGAAGACGTGCAGATGGCGATCGGGCTGCGCTACCAGGCAATCGCGAACAAGCAGATCGACATCGTCAACGGCTACTCGACCGACGGCATGATCAGCGCGCTGAAACTCACGCGCCTCAAGGACGACAAGAACCTGTGGCCGCCCTACTACGTGGTGCCGGTCGTTCGCACCGAAACGCTCGCCGCGAATCCGAGGATGGCCGAGGTGCTGAACCGCGTCAGCGCGACGCTCGACGAAGCGACGATGGCCGAGATGAACTACAAGGTGGACGGCGAAAAAGCCGAGCCGCGCGACGTCGCACGCGATTTCCTGAAGGCCAAGGGCATCGTGCGTTGACATCGATGCGCGTCGGCGATGCGCGCATCGGGGTAACGGACGTCGTCGACGTCGCCCGGCGCAACGGATCGATCGACGTCGCGCCCAGCGTCCGGGCGCGTATCGCGGCGGCACGCGACGTCGTGCTGCGGCTCGCGCAAGGCGAACACCGCATCTACGGCGTGAACTCCGCGCTCGGCGCAAACACCGGACAGCCGCTCGCCGATGCCGATCTCGCGGCGTACCAGACACGCGCGATTCGCGCGCGAGCCGTCGCCGTCGGCGACCCGTACGATCGCGCGTCGGTTCGCGCAATGATGGCCGCGCGGATCGCCGGCCTTGCGGCGGGCGGTTCGGGCATCTCGCTCGACGCGTTCGAAGCGCTGCTTGCGATGCTGAACGCAGGCGTGCATCCGGTCGTGCCGCGTCATGGATCGGTTGGCGTCGCGGACTTGCCGCAGCTTTCGCACCTCGCGCTGCCGCTGATCGGCGAAGGCTACGCGGAGTTCAAAGGCGCAATCCTGCCCGGTGCCGAAGCGCTGCAACGCGCAGGTCTCGCACCGGTAGTCCTCGGACCCAAGGATGGTCTCGCGCTGATCAGCGCAAACGCGGCAACGATTGGCCGCGCGGCACTCGTCGTCAACGACGCATTGTCCGTCGCGGATGCCTGGCGTACGGCGATCGCGCTGTCGTTCGAAGCGTTCCGTGCCAATGTCTCGCCGCTCGATGCGCGTGCCGCCGCCGCGCGGCCCGCGGCGGGACAACGCGAAACCGCCGCGCATCTGCGCGCGCTACTCGACGGCAGCTCGCTCCTCAACCCGCATGCGGCACGCCGCGTACAGGATCCGCTCAGCTTCCGGGTCGTCGCGCAGGTGCACGGCTCGCTGCAGGGGGCGCTCGAAGCTGCCCGCGACGATGTCGAAACCGAACTCAACAGTGCGGCCGACAGCCCGCTCGTCATTGCCGACGACGGCATCATGCTTTCGAACGGCAACTTTCACGTGCCGCATCTCGCGCTCGCGTTCGACGCGGCTGCCATTGCATGCGCCCAATCGGCGAGCCTCGGCGCCGAGCGCGTCATTCGCTTCATGTCGCCGCAGTTCACCGATCTGCCGTTGCAGCTGACGCTCCATGGACCTGCGCATTCGGGCTTCGCGACGATACAAAAGACGCTCACGGCGCTATGGTCGGAGATCCGGCTTCGCGCCAACCCAGGATCCCTCGATTTCCTGCCGGTGTCCGAAGGCGTCGAGGATCACGCCACGATGGCGCTCGGCAGCGTCGAAAAGCTCGACGAGACGCTGCAACGGATTCGCTACGCCATTGCCATTGAGCTGCTCGTCGCCGCGCAGGCGCTCGACCTGCGCAACGTCACGCTGTCCGAATTGGGCCATGGCAGCCGCGCCGCGTACGCGCGCGTGCGCGAAGCGGCGCAGGTGCTCGATGGCGACCGTCCACTCGGACCGGATGTCGACGCGCTCGTGCAGCGCGTGGTGCGCGGCGATTTCAGCGCGGCGTCGCTCGCGTCGTGACGTGGTTTGTCCGGAACTGGGATCAGGTCGCCATTGCGCTCGGGCAGCACGTCACGATCGTGCTCACGGCGCTCGTCATCGCCATGGCGATCGCGCTGCCGATCGGCATCGCGGCCGCGCGTAGCGACCGCGTCTACGCGATCGCGCTCGGCATCTCGGGTCTGCTTTACACGATACCGACGCTCGCCTTTCTGGCGCTGCTGATTCCGCTCGTCGGTCTGGGGCGCACCAACGCGATCATCGCAATGGTCGCGTTCTCGCTCGTCGTCCTGATTCGCAACGTTGCAGTCGGGATCCGCGGCGTGTCGCCCGACGTGATCGATGCGGCGCGTGGCATGGGCATGGACGCAGGACGCCTGCTCCTGCGCATCGAGTTGCCGCTGGCGGCCCCGGTAATCGTCGCGGGACTGCGCGTCGCCGCGGTCACGGTGATCAGCGTTACGGTCGTCGCGGCGTACGTGAACGCCGGCGGGCTCGGCACATTGATTTTCAACGGTATCGCCGGCGACCACGCGCCGAAGATATGGTCGGGTGCGCTGACCGCGTGCGCTCTCGCGATCGCCGTCGATGCCGCGCTCGCGTGGATAGAGCGTCGACTGTCGATGTCCGGTCAGTGAGCGTACTCGCTGAAGCGTGGGGATATCTCGTTGCCCATCCGGCGCAATTCGCGACGGCGTTCGGCGTGCATGTGGCGCTATCCGCAGCGGCGCTGACGATCGCGGCCGCGATCGCAATCCCTGCCGGCATCTACGCCGCGCACCGCCCCGGCGCGGCATTCGCGACGATCAACGTCGCGAACGTGGGTCGCACGCTGCCCTCGCTCGCCGTGCTTGCTCTCGTGATGCCATTGCTGGGGACGGGATTTGCACCGAGCCTCTTCGCATTGTCGCTGCTGGCCCTGCCCCCGATCGTATTGAACACGCTCGCCGGCATACGCGGCATCGACCCCGAGGTCGTCGATGCCGCGAGCGGGATGGGCATGACGCGTCGCGAGATCTTGTGGCGTATCGAATGGCCGCTCGCATTGCCCGTGATCTTCGCAGGACTGCGGACGGCCGCCATCCAGGTCATTTCCGGTGCGGTGCTCGCCGCGTTCATCGGCGGCGGCGGGCTGGGTGATTTCATTACGGCCGGCATTGCGATGATGGCCGTGCCGCAACTGCTGGTCGGCGCGATCCCGGTCACGTTGCTGTCGCTCGGCGCCGACTTCGCGTTCGGTGCGCTGCAGCGGCGCATCACGCCGCGAGGCTTGCGGGCAGCATGACGATGCCCGTCCACCCCCGAAGGCATTCGACGTGATCGAGATCGAGCACCTGACCAAGCGTTTCCCCGGTGCCGGCGTGCCTGCGGTGGATGACCTGTCGCTTGCAATCGGCGCCGGCGAAATCTGCGTGCTCATCGGCCCGTCGGGTTGCGGCAAGACGACCACGATGCGCATGATCAACCGGATGATCGAGCCGGATGCCGGCCGCATCCAGATCTCCGGCCGCGATGTCACGCACATCGATCCGGTCGAACTGCGCCGCTCGGTCGGCTACGTGATCCAGCAGGTCGGTTTGTTTCCGCACATGACGATCGCGGAAAACGTCGCGACCGTTCCCCGCTTGCTCGGCTGGGACTCGGCGCGGATCGATCGGCGCGTGGACGAACTGCTCGCACGCGTCGACATGGACCCCGCACGCTACCGCGATCGGTATCCGCGGGAATTATCGGGCGGACAAAAGCAGCGCGTGGGCGTCGCGCGGGCGCTCGGGGCCGATCCGCCGGTGATGCTGATGGACGAACCGTTCGGCGCGCTCGATCCGATCACGCGTGCGTCGTTGCAGGACGAGTTCCTGCGCCTGCTTTACGCGCTAAGGAAAACGATCGTCTTCGTCACGCACGACATCGACGAGGCGCTAAAAATGGGCACGCGGATCGCGATCCTGCGCGCGGGTCGCGTGGTCCGGTTCGACCGGCCGGAAGCGATCCTCGCCCATCCCGGTGACCCGTTCGTGGCGACGTTCGTCGGCGCGGACCGCGCGCTCAAGCGGCTTGCGCTCCTGCCGGTGGCGCGCCACATGCGACCGGGAGATGCCGCTTCTGCCGGCCCCGTTGTCCCGCACGATGCAGACCTTCGCGACGCGCTGTCGCTCCTTCTCGCAGCGAACGCCGATGCGGGCGTCGTCGTCAACGCACGCGGCGAGCGCGCCGGAATCATTACGCTGCCCGACATTCGAAACGCACTCGCGGCGCCTCCCGCAGCAAACTGACGTCCCGCCGAACGACTCCTGCTTCTCGTTCAGGCGAGCGCCGATCCGCCGGCAAGCGTGACGAACGCCGCGAACTCTCCTGCTTCGACTGTTGTGCGCATCCGTTCGATCTCGGGGGCGAAGCCACGGTCACGATCCCAGAACGGCGCGACGTTGCGAACGATGCCGAGTGCCTTCTGCAGTGTCGGCGACGTGACGAGCGGCTTGCGCAATTCGATCCCTTGCGCGGCCGCCAGCAGTTCGATCGCCACGATCGTCGACGTGTTGCGAACCATTGGCGACAGGCGCAGCGCTGCGCCGGTCGCCATGCTGACGTGATCTTCCTGATTGGCCGACGTCGGCAATGAATCGACGCTGCGGGGCACCGCGAGCGCCTTGTTTTCCGCGGCAAGGGCGGCTGCCGTGACCTGCGCGATCATGAACCCCGAGTTCACGCCGCCGTCCTCGACCAGGAACGGCGGCAGACCCGACAGGTTGGCATCCATCAGCAGGGCGGTCCGTCGCTCCGACAGCGCGCCAATCTCGGCGATCGCCAGCGCCAGGTTGTCGGCGGCGAACGCAACGGGCTCCGCGTGAAAATTGCCACCCGACAGGATCGCGTGGTCGTCAGCGAACACCAGCGGATTGTCCGAAACCGCGTTGGCTTCGACGAGCAGCGTTGCCGTAGCGTTTCGAAGCTGGTCGACGCACGCCCCCATCACTTGCGGCTGGCAGCGGAGGCTGTAGGGATCCTGGACGCGATGGCAGTTCACGTGCGAGGCGCGAATTTCGCTACCACGCAGCAACGCTCGGTAGACGGACGCGGTGTCACGCTGACCCCGATGGCCGCGCACGTCGTGGATGCGCGCGTCGAATGGCACGTCGCTACCGAGACACGCGTCGACCGACATTGCGCCGGCGACGAGCGCTGCCGCAAGCGTGCGTTCAGCTGCGAACGACGCACAGAGCGCGAGCGCCGTCGACACCTGCGTACCGTTAAGAAGTGCGAGTCCCTCCTTCGGCGCGAGCTCGATCGGACGCAAGCCGGCGCTCGCGAGCGCTTCACGACCCGGCATCACGTTGTCATCGATGCGCGCCGAACCTTCGCCGATCAGCACTGCGGCGAGGTGCGCGAGCGGCGCAAGATCACCGGACGCCCCGACCGAACCCTGCGAGGGTATGCAGGGCACGACACGCGCGTTGTGAAGCGCGCATAGCGCCTCGATGACCGACCATCGAACACCCGAGTGTCCGCGTGCGAGCGACGCGATCTTCAATGCGACGATCACGCGAAGCACGGCGTCATCGAGAAGCGGTCCGGTTCCAGCCGAATGCGACCGCACCAGCGCTCGCTGAAGCTCGGTCAGCCGCGCGTCGTCGATTCGCGTTCGCGCGAGCAGTCCGAATCCCGTGTTGATCCCGTACACCGTTTCGTGCGTCGCGACGATTTCGGCGACGGTGGCAGCCGCGGCGTCGACCGCCATGCGCGCAGTCGGCGTCACCGCGAGCGTGCAGGGCTCAGCCCACAGCGATTGCAGATCGGCGAGTCTCAGTGCGCCGGGATGTAGAACAAGCTCGTTCATGCCGCGCGTGGCCGCTGTGGTCAGCGTTCAATCGTGGATCAGTCGAACACTATAATCGCACCACAATCGATGGACGAACGCGCGAACTTCACGGCCGGCAGTGATGCGGGCGGCAGCGCCGCCGGCAGGCCCACGCCGATGATGCAGCAGTACCTCCAATTCAAGGGGCTGCATCCGGACCGCCTGCTGTTTTACCGGATGGGCGACTTCTACGAGCTGTTCTACGACGATGCCGAGCGCGCGGCACGCGTACTCGACATCACGCTGACGTCGCGCGGCCAATCGGCCGGCGCGCCCATTCCAATGGCCGGCGTGCCCTATCACGCGCTCGAGCAGCACCTGGTGCGACTGCTCGGTCGTGGCGAGAGCGCGGTGATCGTCGATCAGATCGGCGATCCGGCGACGAGCAAGGGTCTGGTCGAGCGAAAGATCACGCGCATCGTCACGCCGGGAACGCTGACCGACGTCGGCCTCCTCGACGCCAAGCGCGATGCTCCGCTCGCCGCCATTGTCGTCGACGGCGACCGAGCGGGCATTGCATGGCTGAACCTCGCGTCTGGAACGATTACGCTTTGCGACGTCGCCGCGACCGAGGCCGCTGCGACGCTCGAACGCATCGAACCGGCAGAACTGCTGATCGCGGACGGCACGAACGCACCCGCGTGGCGCGGCAGACCTTCCGCGGTGCAAACGTTGCCTGCATGGCATTTCGATGCCGCGAACGCGAACCGCGCGCTCGCGCGGCAACTCGGTACGCTCGATCTGCGCGGCTATGGCGCGGATGCCGCGCCCCTGGCGGTCGGCGCGGCGGGCGCGCTGCTCGCGTACGCCGGCACGACGCAGCAATCGACGCTCGATCACCTGCGCTCGCTTGCCGTGGAGGCCGGGGACGCCTTCGTCGCGATGGACGCAGCCACGCGACGCAACCTCGAGATCACGCAGACGCTCGGCGGCGAGCGCGAGCCGACGCTGTATTCGCTGCTTGATACCTGCTCGAGCGCGGCAGGCAGCCGCCTGTTGCGCCAGTGGCTCACGCATCCACGACGTGACCGCGACGTGCCGCAGGCGCGGCTTGCGGCGATCGAGGCGTTGCGCGCCGAAGCGGCGACGTCCGTTGCGCTGGGAGCGCGCCTGCGGCGGTCGGTCGACGTGGAACGCGTGGTGTCACGCATCGCACTGCGTACGGCGCGTCCGCGCGATCTTGCCGCATTGCGCGACACGCTCGCCATGCTGCCCGACATTGCCGCGTCCACGGCGGCGTTCGACGCGGCGCTGTTGCGTGACTGCAGCGAACGGCTCGCGTGCGACGCGCAATGGCATGCACTGCTCGCGCGTGCGATTGCGCCGGAGCCCGCCGCGTTCGTACGCGACGGCGGCGTCATCGCGGATGGCTACGATCCAGACCTCGACGATCTGCGCGGCGTCGACGCGGGCTGTGCGCAGTTCCTGCTCGATCTCGAGCGTCGCGAGCGCGAGCGCAGCGGCATCGCCAATCTGCGCGTCGAATACAACCGCGTGCACGGCTTCTATATCGAAGTGACGCGCGCGAACGCCGAACGCGTGCCTGCCGAATATCGTCGGCGGCAGACACTCAAGAATGCGGAACGCTACACGACCCCCGAGCTCAGCGCATTCGAGTCGAAGGCGCTGACCGCGCAGGAACGCGCGTTGGCGTGCGAGCGACGGCTCTACGACGCGCTGCTCGAAGCGCTGGCGCCCGCCATCCCCGCTTTACAGAAGGTCGCGGCGGCGCTCGCGACGATCGACGTACTCCAGGCGCTCGCCGAACGCGCCGACGCGCTGCGCCTCGCGCGCCCCGAATTCATGTCGGACATCGGCATCGACATCGAAGGCGGCCGCCATCCGGTTGTCGAACGCCAGGTCGAGGCATTCATCCCGAACGGCGTGCAACTCAATGCCGCAAGGCGCCTCCTCGTCATCACCGGGCCCAACATGGGCGGCAAATCGACGTACATGCGACAGACGGCGATCATTGCGCTGCTTGCCTGCTGCGGCATGTTCGTCCCCGCCAAGCGCGCGCGGCTTGGACCGATCGATGCGATTCATACACGAATCGGGGCGGCCGATGACCTCGCGGGCGGGCGCTCGACGTTCATGGTCGAGATGACGGAAGCCGCGTACATCCTGAACCGCGCGAGTGCGCAGAGCCTCGTGTTGATCGACGAAATCGGACGGGGCACATCGACGTTCGACGGGCTCGCGCTTGCGTGGGCCATCGCGCATCGACTTGCCGAGCATAATCGCTGCCTCGCGCTGTTCGCGACGCATTATTTCGAGCTGACAGCGCTTGCCTCCGAGCTCGCAGGCTGCGCCAACGTCCACTTCGACGCCGTCGAAACGCGAACACGGCAGGGTCCCGGCATCGTGTTCTTGCATCAGGTCGAGGACGGACCCGCCAATCGCAGCTATGGATTGCAGGTGGCGCGGCTGGCGGGCGTCCCGGGCGAAACGCTGAAGCAGGCGCAACGCTATTTCGCGCGGCTCGATAAATTCAACACGCGCGACGCCGCGCAGCACGACCTGTTCGCGGACGGCACATCCAACGCTGGCAAACCGCCGTCACAAGCCGATGCCGTCGCGGCAAGACTCGCGGCGCTCGATCCCGACACATTGTCACCACGCGACGCGCTCGCCGCCGTGTACGAGTTGAAGCGATTGCTCGACAGCTGAAGTCCTCCACGTCGAGCATCGTCGGCGCGCTCAGTCGAAATGCGCGCTCGCGCGACCGATTCCCGGAAATTCGACGTCGATCGTCTCGCCGCGGGAACTTTCGTAGACACCTGTCCACGTGCCCAGCGTGATCACATCGCCGGCCGCGAGCGCGTAGCCGCGCGCGGCGGTGTGCCGTGCAAGCCAAGGCATCAAGAAGTTGAGATCGCCGAGCGGATGCCCGCCCCGCGTCTCCCGTATGACCGTGCCGTTGCAGCGCAGGATCGCGGCCTGAGCGGCCCAGTCGAGCGATCCGTGCCACGGAATGCCGGTGCCGACTACAAGTGCGCCATGCAAGCCGTGGTCGGCAAGACGCAGCAGCGGTCCCGCCTCCTCGAGGTCGCGATACCTTGGATCGATGACTTCCATCGTGACGAGCAACTCGTCGATTGTGGCGGCAAGTGCCATGCGATCGCCATCCAGCGCATCGCCTTCGAGCGGGGAGCGCAGGCGGAACGCAACTTCTCCTTCGATCAGGATGCGGTTGAATGCGTCCGCTGCAAAACGCGCGGGACTCGAAACGAGCGTACGCGGAGGAAGCGGCGCGGCATTCGGTGTCGCGGTGCGACTTGCCGCCCCGACCTTCCATGCGGTCGGACGCGTGGTAAACAAACCCGTAGCGTCGGCGACCGCGCGCTGCACCGCGTATGCATCGTCGTCGCTGCGCGGCACCGGCAGGCCGGCCGCAGCGACGGTCGTGTGCCGGCGGCGCGCGTCGACGAGCGCGTCGCGAAGCGGCGTCAGGTAGTCGATTTCACCCGACGGCATGCCGACGCCGCCTTCGCCACAACGGTTACGGACAGCTACCCGGGACGTTCGCCTCGATCGCAGCACCGAGGCCGCCCTTCTCATCCTGCGGCCTGAACTTCACGTTGGCCGACGAATAGACGAGCGAAACGGTTTCGATCGCGTCGCCGCCTGCGCGCGCGGCGCCGGAGGACACTGATGAAACGAGCACGTCCTTCAGCGTAATGACCATGTAATCGGCCTGCGACGAATCGGTCTTGCGCAGGGCGAGCGTTGCGCTCGGTAACGTGTTGCCGAGGGCAGCGTTGGCCATCAGCAGGGGCGACGCCGAATCGACCAGCTTCGTGAGGAAGATCTCCTGCGCGCAGGCGTCGCGGGCCGGCCCGACGGGACGTTGCGGCACACCGGGACTGTTCCGCGTCGGAGCGATCAGCCCCCACGACCATGACAGCACGTCGATTTCCCCCTTGTGGTCGGTGTCCTTGGACTCGCCCTTGATATCGCCGATCTTGGCGAAGATGTCGCTTGCCGCGACGGCGGTCGTCGTCGTGCCGACAGCGGCAACCGCCATGCCGATCGCCATCAGGTCACGACGGATATCTGCACCCTTGTTCGTATGCGCGCCCATCGAGTTCTCCCAGGATTTGTTGGTGCACGCGCTCGGCCGCCGAACGGCCGATGCCGCGGGCGGGCCGATTGTGCGCTCCGGGGAAATGCTTAACAATGCGCGTCCGCCGGATGGCGGGTTGCTATGCAGGTCGCCGCCATCGCGCAAGGATTCCATGAAGCGCCACGCTCGACGTCCGACCCAACGTCCGACACGCCGATCGCCTGGTGCTGGCTCGGCAAACCCTCTCGCCGACGCGATTCGTCGCCATCGGGCCGGCGACCTCGCTTCCGCGGAAGCCGCGTATGTCGCGCGTCTCGCGGTCGCCCCCGATGACGCAAATGCCCTCCACTATCTCGGCATCCTTCGCCACCAGCAGAACCGAACGGAGGAAGCGATCACCCTAGTGACGCGTGCGTTGCACGTCGCACCGACCTATGTGGACGCCTGGAGCAACTTGGGCAACCTCTACAAGGAGTCGAGCAAACCCGCCGAGGCGGAATCCGCGTACCGGCGCGCGCTCGCGACCGATCCCGATCACACCGGCTCGTGGAACAACCTCGGTGTCGTTCTGCGGGCGCAAGGCAAGCCCGCTGAAGCCGTAACCGCCTTGCGCAATGCGCTCGAACGGGCGCCCACAATGGTGGACGCGTGGTTCAACCTCGGCAATGCGCTGCGAAGCTGCGGCACGCTGCATGCTGCGATCACCGCTTACCGTCGCGTCCTGGCGCTGCAACCGTCACATGGGTACGCTCAGGACCTGCTCGGCCGGGTGCTGTACGTTGCCGGTGAACGCGAAGAAGCGGCCGCCATCTTTCGTGAATGGGCCGCGCGCGAGCCCGCCAATCCGATTCCGGCCCACATGCTGGCCGCGTGCTCGGGCAGCGATGTACCGGCGCGCGCTTCCGACGCGTACATCCGCACGACCTTCGATCGATTTGCCGCGAGCTTCGACGAAGTGCTGTTGCAGCGGCTCGACTATCACGCGCCCGAAGCACTGTGCGCATCGCTCGCCGAAGTGCTGGCGCAGCCCGGGCGCGCGCTCGACATCCTCGACGCTGGATGCGGGACTGGGCTATGCGGCCCGCTGCTGCGGCCTTATGCGCGGTCTTTGCTTGGGGTGGACCTTTCGGCCGGCATGCTAGCCAGGGCGCGCACGCGTGCCCTGTACGACGGGCTGATCGAAGAGGAGCTCGTCCGCTTTCTGATCGACCGACCCGGGCAATTCGACGTCATCGCCTCCGCCGATACGCTCTGCTACTTTGGCGAGCTGCTGCCGGCGATGCAGGCAGCGCGAGATTCGCTGCGACCGGAGGGCTGGCTCGCGTTCACGCTCGAGCGCGCTGACGACGTCGACAGCCATCGCATCAATCCGCACGGCCGGTACAGCCATGCGCGCGAATACGTCGCCGCCTCGCTGGAAGGCGCCGGTTTTTCAAGCATATCGATCGAGCCCCAGGCTCTGCGGCTTGAACTCGGCAAGCCCGTTGCGGGCTGGGTCGTACGCGCACGCGCAAAGCGCACCTAGCACGCTGCCCGCAATGCTGCGCGGCGTTGCGGTGAGCGGCCGACGCGTCGCTTGCCGATTCGTCAGTGATGGTGTCCGTGCGCGCCGTGCACGTGCCCATGCACGATCTCCTCCTGCGTCGCGGGCCGGACGTCCAGCACCTTGCAGTCGAATCGCAACCGCTGACCCGCGAGCTCGTGATTGCCGTCGAGCACCGCCTTGCCGTCCGCGATGTCGGTAATGCGCCAGACGACTTCATTGCCGTCCTGATCGGCAACGAGTTGGCCGCCGACGGCGACGTCCGGGGGCAACTGGTCGAGTGCCTCGATACGCATCAGTTCGGTGTCGTAGTCGCCGAACGCATCGTCTGGTTCGAGGGTGACGGACACGGTGTCGCCGACTTGCTTGTCCTTGAGCGCTTCCTCCACCTTGGGAAAGATTCCGGAGTGCCCACCGTGCAGGTACGCGATCGGTTCGTCGGTTTGCTCGATCAATCGATTGTTCGCGTCGTAGAGCTTGAACGAGAGCGTTACGACAGTATTGCGGAAAATGTTCATCGATGGCTTCCGGCTGCGTTCGTCCATTGCGCGGAACACTGACTGAGGCAGTGCGCGTGCAAGCGATTGTACCGTCCGGTGGTCATGCAACTTTCGGTGTGCGAAGCGTGCATGCCTCCCACAGGATGCGCCGATCACCGGTGCGCCGCGCAATAATTGCACCTTCGACGCATCCAGGAATCCAATGGCGCAACCTCGAACGCGGCAGCTCCTCGGTGGCCGTGACCCGCGCGAATTCCTCGCCGGCTATTGGCAAAAGGAGCCGCTGCTCGTTCGGAGTGCGGCGCCGGAATACCGTGATGTGGTGACCCGCACGGCCCTGTTCGCGCTGGCAACGCGCGATGACGTGCAGTCGCTGCTCGTTCAGCGACAGCGTACGCACTACAGCGTTGCGCAAGGCCCGTTCACCCGCGCGCATCTTGCACGCCTTCCGCCGCGTAACTGGACCCTGCTCGTGCAGGGTGTGAATCTGCACGACGATGTCGCCGACGCCGTGCTGAGGCGCTTCGCGTTCATTCCCTACACGCGGCTCGACGACATCATGGTGAGCTATGCGGCCCCCGGCGGTGGCGTTGGTCCGCATGTCGACTCGTACGATGTGTTCCTGCTCCAAACGCACGGGCGGCGGCGCTGGCGCTACGGCCGGCAGGACGACCATGCGCTGCGGCCCGCGACGCCGCTGCGCATTCTGCGTCGTTTCACGCCGCAACACTCGGCAACGCTGGTGCCCGGCGACATGCTGTATCTGCCGCCGCACATCGCCCATGATGGCGTCGCCGTCGACGCCTGCATTACCTGCTCGATAGGCTTCCGCGCGCCGCTGTT
>JAICVH010000375.1 GCA_025935435.1 Burkholderiales bacterium | reverse complement strand
TGCACGCCGGTCAGAAAAACGCGGCCGGTACCGAGTTCGAATTTGTCGTCGAGCGAGACGTCGCGAAGCGGCGTGGTGCCGACGGCGGCGGGTGTGGCCATCCTTCGAAGCTCCAAGAATCGTGTTCCGGATTGCGCCGCGACGGGTGGGCGCGGCCTCGGGTCGAGCGATTGTGTCGCGCGCCCGCGTAGCGGTGAATTTTACCCGCTTTGGCGCTGCGACAAAGCGGCCGGGTAGGTAAGTGGTGTCGCTGAGCGCCGATTGCAACGACGTGCGGACTCTGCGGCGCAAGCCGGGGCGGCCCGCGATAGGCCGAGGCGCGCGTTCATTTGAAGTTCATCGTCCCCGGCAGCCACAGGGCGATCATCGGAAACAGCATGACGAGCACGAGACCGCCGATCAGCAGCAACACGTACGGCGCAACGCCGCGAATGATCTCGAGGATCGGCGCACGTGTGATCGCCTTGAGCGCGAACAGGTTCATGCCGACCGGCGGCGTGATCAGCGCGAGCTCGAGATTGATCGTGAGCAGAATTCCGTACCAGACCGGGTGAATGTTGAGCGCGGCAAGCACGGGCAGCACCACCGGCGTCGTGATCAGGATGATCGAAATCGTCTCGAGGAACATGCCGAGAACGAAGATCAGCGCCATGACGGCCGCCAGGAATCCGAGCTGTGAAACTTCGTAACGAAGCACGAGCTCGACCATCTGATTGGGGATGCGCAGCTTCGTCAGCACGTTGCCGAGGATCGCCGCGGCGGCGAGGATCATGAACAGCATCGCCGTGTTGCGCGCGGCGTCCTGGGCGGAGATCCACAGGTCGCGCAACGTGAAATTGCGGTAGACGAGCATCGCAATCAGCAGCGCGCCAAGTGCGCCGATTGCCGCCGCTTCCGTCGCCGTGAACACGCCGAAGTACATGCCGCCCAGTACGAGCAACGGCAACAGCAGCGCCCAGAACGACCGGCGGAGCGCCGCGGCGATTTCGGCCAACGAAGCGCGCGGCTCGCGCAGCGCCGACGATCGTCCGAACCGGGCCGCGGTCATGCAATAGATCGCAAAGATCGCTGCCAGCATCAGGCCCGGCATCACGCCGGCCATGAACAGCGCACCGATCGACGTGTCCGAGACGACGCCGTAGAGCACCATCGGTCCCGAGGGAGGAATCAGAATGCCGAGCGTGCCTCCCGCGCCGACGACGCCGTAAGCCACGCGCGCCGGATACCCGTAGCGGATCATCAGCGGGATCGCAGCAGCGCCGATCGTCAGCGCGGTCGCAACGCTCGAACCGGAGATCGCCGCGAACACCGTGCATGCGGCCACCGTCGCGACACCGAGCCCGCCCGGCAGGTGGCGCACCAACGTATGCGCGGCGCCAAACAGGTCGTCGACGACCTTGCCGCGGATCATGAACTGCGCCATCAGCGTGAACAACGGGATCGCCACGAGCAGATAGGTGTCGAGCGTTCCGAACACCAGATCGCCGAGCCCGCCGAGGTGCCGCTCGAATGCGTAGAGCACCGCGGTTGCGAACAGCGTCAGCCCGGCGAACACCGGAACGCCGGTCAGCAGCACGCCGACCAGCCCGGCGAGGATCAGCGCGAACAGCACGGAGGTCCCGTCATTCGATGCCCTGCACGGGCGTCGTGCGCTCGTGGGGGACCACGCCGCCACGCGCGACGACTACGAACAAGACGACGGCTGCAAAGAGCAACAGCAGTGCGCCGATCGGCACGAGCAACTGCGGAAGCCATAACGGGAGCGCGAGATCGCCATTCGAGCGCAAGCCGACCTGCCGCGAAAACTGCACGGTGCCGACTCCTTCGAACACGAGCAGCAGCGCCGACGCCGCGACGGCCGCGAGCCCGAACAGGAATGCGATCCGCTTGCCGCGCGCCCGAAGTCGATCGGTCAATAGATCGACGGCAATGTGTTCACCGGCGAAGAGCGCGTCGGCAGCAGCGAGCATGACGCTCGCGACGAGCAGATAACCGACGAGCTCGTCGGTCCACGCGACCGGTGCACCGAATACATAGCGGCGAATCACCGAGTAGGCGATCGCCGCGAGCGACGCAAGCAGCGCGAGGGCTGCGCAGCCGAGCGCAATGCGCGAAATGACGCGCGCAATCCGCTCGACGCGAGACATCGGCGTTGCGCCGATGCGGCTACAAGGCTTTCAGCAGGTCGAGGATCTTCGGTCCGTCCTGCGGCGCCGACTTGATGAAGGCGTCCAGCACCGGCTTTTGCATTGCCGCCTTCCACGCCTGCTGCTCCTGCGGCGTCTGCACGTGGATCGTCATGCCCTTGTTCTTGAGCTGCACGAGCGCATCGGCGGCCGTTTCCTCAGTTACGGTGAATGCCTCCTGCTCTGCCTTGGCGGCCGCCGCTTCGATCGCCTGGCGTTGCGCGGGCGCAAGCTTCGACCACCATTGCGGGTTGACGTAGACGTGAAAAAAGATCGTGAAGTACGGCGCAACGGTGCCGTATTTCTGGATCTCGTAGTACTTGCGACTGTACGCGGCCGACAGGTCGGTCAGGCCGGCATCGAGCACGCCCGATTGCAGCGCCTGGTAGACCTCGGACCCTGGCATCGCGGACGGCGCCGCGCCAACGGCCGTCAGTGCATTGTCCGTCAGCGAATTCAGGCCGCGGATCTTCACGCCTTTGAAGTCGTCGAGCGCGATCAGCGGTTTCTTGCTGGACGTGAAAATCGACTCGCGCGTGATGTAGAGCCACGCGATGCTGTGGACGCCGCGCGCTTCGAGCTTCTGGTCGAGGAACTTCCGCGCTTCGGAGGTCGGGAAGCGCTTGATCTGCGCAACGTCGGTCATGTAGTAGGGGATCAGCGTCGCACTCATCTCCGGAATCGTCGTTCCCCACTGAAAATTGACGCTGACACCCGCTTCGATGTTGCCCCGCGCGACCTGCGGGAAATTCTCGCCGGCCTTGGCGAGCTGCTCGGAGCCGAACAGCTGCACGTCGACGCTGCCGTTGGTGCGCGCTTTCACATCGGCCGCGAAGCCCTGCAGCAGCTTCGTCAGGTGATGCGCGGGCGGAACCTGATGTGACACGCGCATGACGACCGGCTGCGCATGGGCGAGGGAGACGAGCGCGCAGAACGCGAGCGCAACGACGGGGCGGAGCAGGCGGTGCATGGAAGTGTCCTCCGGTGAAATGCTTGGAATTCGGTGCGCGGCAGAAGGTTACGTTCGGTGGCGCGCGACGAGCGTATCGGCGAACGCCTGCCAATCGCTTTCCTGTTGGCGCTGCGTCGAGAGCCCGACCAGTTCGTTGAATTCGTCGAAAGTCACGAGCTCGCGCAGACAGTCCGCGGTGCTGCCGGTGCGCCGAATCGTCGCGAACAGCTGACGCAGCGCGTGCGCGACCGCGTACGTCGCTGCGACCGGGAACACGACGACCGCGTAACCGATCGCCTGCAACTCCGCGGCGGGCAACAGCGGCGTCAGCCCGGTTTCGATGTTGTTCGCGAGACACGGCCCCGGCACTTCGGCGCAAATGCGGCGCATCTGCTCGACGGTCGTCGGCGCCTCGACGAACAAAAGGTCG
>JAICVH010000121.1 GCA_025935435.1 Burkholderiales bacterium | reverse complement strand
GACGCTGCCGCAGGGCCAGACGTTCAGCGACGCCACCTACGGTATCAACGTGACCGTGCTGTCTGCGACGGCCAGTGGACTGACCGTGCAAGTGGGAACCGGTGGCTCGGCACCGCCCGCGCAGGCAACGACGGCGACGGCAGTCGCGTCGTCAACCAATCCGGCGGTGACCGGCTCGACCGTGACGTTGACGGCGACCGTCACCGGTAACGCGCCCACCGGAACGATCCGCTTTGCGGACAACGGCGCGACAATCACCGGGTGCTCGGCCGCAGTTCTTGGCGGCAGCGGCAACGCGCGCTCCGCGACTTGCGTGACGAACGCCTTGAGTACCGGCGGCCACGCGATCGTCGCCTCGTATCCCGGCGACGCGTCCAATCTTCCATCGACGAGCGCGGCCTTCACGCAGACGATGAATGCTCCGGTGAACGGCACCAACGTGGCGCTGGCGTCCAACGGCGGCGTCGCGACGGCGTCGAGCACGCATGACGGCGCCTTCGGCGCGGACGGCGTCAACGACAACCGACGTACGGGTGCGCCGTGGGGCAACGGCGGTGGCTGGAACGACAACACGCCGCGAACGTTCCAGGACTGGGTGCAGATCAGCTTCAACGGCCGCAAGACGATCGATCACGTCGTCGTCTATACGCTGCAGGACAACTATCTGAATCCTGCCGAACCGACGGAATCCATGACGTTCGGACTTTACGGGATCACCGATTTCCAGGTACAGGCGTTCGACGGCGCGAACTGGGTGACGCTCGGGTCAGTCAGCGGCAACAATCTCGTCAAGCGAACCGTTTCGTTCGCAGCCTACACGACTGATCGCATCCGTATCCTGGTCACCGGATCGAAGGACGCGCTGTGGTCGCGCATCACCGAAATCGAAGCATGGACGTCGACCGCGGCCGCGACGGGAAACAATTACGCGCTGGCCTCCAACGGGTCGACCGCTTCGGCATCCAGCACGTACAACGCGGGATTTCCCGTTACCAGCGTGATCGACAATCGTCGCAGCGGTTCGGGCTGGGGCAATGGCGGCGGCTGGAACGATCTCACGACCGCCGCGTTTCCGGACTGGGTGCAGATCAATTTCAACGGACCAAAGACGATCGATCACGTCGTCGTCTATACGGTCCAGGACAACTTCGCGAGCCCCACGGAACCGACCGACTCGATGACGTTCACGCTGTTCGGCATGACGGCCTTCGACGTACAAGCGTGGAACGGCGCGACCTGGGTGACGCTCGGAAGTGTGCGGAACAATCGATTCGTCAAGCGAACGGTCTCATTTGCGCCGTACACGACGAGCAGCATTCGAATCGTTGGCGTGGGCGCTGCGGATGGCGCGTGGTGCCGGATCACGGAAATCGAGGCCTGGGGCTCGTGACGACGACGGCGGGCGCAACTTTGTTCGTACAATGCGGCGCATGGCCGAACCGCATGACGCGCTCGATTCCCTCGCCGCCGCGCGGACGTTGTTCGAAACGACGCTCGGACGGCCGATCGAGCCGCAGGCCGAGGCCGCGCTCTCCCGGCGAATTTCGGAAGGCAGCTACGACGCGTTCGCCCTGCTCGTTGAACTGATCGGTTCATCCGAGTTCACCAACCGGCTCCTCGCGAACAAGGTAGCCGCGCATCTCGGCCTGATCAACCGTGCACGGCAAATCATGGTGCGCCGGCTGCTTCCGCCCGCCGAGCGCATCATCGATCTCGGGGGGATCAACTCCCCGCTCGTCGATATGGGCTATGCGCATCCGTTTCACCGGATGGTCATGGTCGATCTCGCGCCGGATGAGCGCCATGCGCTGTATCGCGACGCGCGCTTCGCGCCACGCGACGCGCCCGGCATCCACGTTCACGCCGGCGACATGACGCACCTCGACGCGTTCGCCGATGCCGAATTCGACCTCGCGTGGTCGGGCCAGAGCATCGAACACGTCGACAAGGACGCGGGCGCGCGCATGTGCACCGAGGTGTTTCGCGTACTCGCACCCGGCGGACGCTTCTGCCTCGACACACCCAATCGGGCCATCACCGCGCTGCATACGCGCGCGATCGGTGGAGGCTTCATTCATCCCGAGCACAAGCACGAATACTCGGTCGGCGAGTTGCGCGACATGCTCGTCGCGAGCGGATTCGACATCGTCGAAGCGCACGGCGTGTGCGAGATGCCGCTCACGCAGTCCACCGGTGTGTTCCATTACGAGGACTTCGTGCTCGGCAATGCGATCGTCGATGATCCCGAGGCGGCGTACATCATGTACTTCGCCGCGCGCAAGCCTTTGCGTTGAATGCGAATCGCGCGCGGGTGCTGCAGCGCCTGCGATGGAACGGCCGTTCGACAACGTACGCGTTGGCATTGGCGCTGATTCTCGTCGCCAACCTGCTTCGCACTGCCGCCACTTCATTGCCGCAGCAGCTGAGCGACGAGACGGCGTTCCTGCTGAGCTCCAAATATTTTCTGCAGTGGGATCTGATCCGGTCCCTCGGCTACGTCCCTGTCCCCGGTCTGGTTTTTCTCAAGCTCGCGTCGTACTTCGCGGCATCCGACGACTTTTACGTCATCGCGAAGGTCTTCAACGCATGCGTGCTGACGCTGGCCGCGATCCCGGCGTACTCGATCGCACGACGCGTACTTCCAGGTAGGCAGGCCGCGGTTGCAAGCCTGCTGGTCGCAATTACGCCACCCACGCTGTACGGCGCGTATTTCACGCCGGAAGCTGCCTACATCCTGGTGTTCTGGGTTTTTTGCGCCGTGTCCGTCGCTGCGCTGTCGAGTCTTGCCGAGTCGTTAGCGGGCCGTTCGGAACGATCGGGACGCGGACTGATGGCGCTGGCCGCGGGCGGCATCGGCGGCATTGCCTTCCTCGTCAAGCCGCATGCAGCGGCACTTGGCATCGCGTACATGGCTTCCACCGTCATCCTCGCAGGGTTGATGGTCTCGAAAGCCGGCGACTCCAAGCGCCCGTGGTCGGCAACGGTGGTTGGCAACACCATGCTGCACATCGGATCGTTTGCGGCCGGAGCGGTATTGGTACTGCTGCTGGCCGGGCGCGTGATCGGCGGTGCCTGGTTTGCCGCGTTCGACGTGCAGATTTATTCGACGCTGGTCGCACATTCCGCGCAAACCGACTGGCGTTTTGCGAATGCCGGTCCGATCGCCACATTGTTCGCACTTCATGGCGCGGCGATTATCACGGCACTTGCGCTTCCCGTTGCAGCCGTTTTGCCGCGGGGATTTCGAAATCGCATTGCGCGGGTCGTGCACGGAAAGGAAACGCTGTCGATGGTGACGAGTCGGCACAACGCAGTGGGCGTGTTTTCGCTGGCCACGCTCGTCGTGCTCGTCCTGATGACCGTGGTGGTGACCGTCGACTTCCATGCGATCTACGGCGGCTCGAACGTGCTCGATCGTCTCAACGGTCGATATTATTCGTTCGCGCTCCCGCTGCTCGTGTTCGTCACGGCCGGGCGCACCGACGCGATGCGCGACCGGGCATTGGATTGGATCGACATCGTTCTTGCGGCCATGGCAGCGGCGTTCGTGACGGCGTGCATCGTCATCACGCAACGCTGCGTTTTCACGTTCATCGACGCTCCCGATCTCGCCTTCCTGCAGTTTGGAACGGGCACACTCGTCGCGGTCGGCGCCGTCGCGTTGCTCGTCGCGTTGTCCGGTGCGCAGGCGAGTGGCCGTGTCGCCTGGTTGATCCTGGCCGGCTGGGCGCTGATGTCGCTGCTCAATGCGTGGCTCGGCGGTACGCTGCAGCAGCGCGAGGATCGGCCGCGAATCGGCGACGAAGGCGTGAGCGAACTGCAGCGACTTTTCGATCCCGGCGACCTCGACCGCGGGATCATCGTCTCGGGCAGGAATACCGTTGCCGCTTCCCGCGCGGCGTTCAGGCTTGCGTCCCGCTCACCCGTCGTGCGAACGCCGGCGGAGGCGCGTGCGCGGATTGGCGCGGACACGCGATGGGTGTTGATGCTGGGCGATCGTTCCGGAACCACGTTCGAGTTACCTGTCGTGCCGGCGGGCGATTCGACGATCTACCGCGTGGATGCCACGTACCGGCCGGTGCCTCCGGATGAGCGACCGCAAACGTATCGATTCGATGTGCGCGCGAGTTCGGCGCCGATCGCGCATCCGGCTTACGACCCGGAAACATGGGGTATATGGCTGACGGGCACATCGTCGACGGTAGCGTTGCCGCAACCGCTGCCGCTACGCGGCCGGTTGACGCTGCGGCTTCACGTCGTTGATCCGATGCGCCAACCCTCGCTTACTATCGAAGTGTGCGGCGTGGGGCATACGATCGCACCGACGGCCGATTTCGCCGACTATACGATCGAATATGCATGCGAGCGGCGCGTGGATAACATCGGATTCACCGGAATGCGACCCGTGGCGCCACGCACGCTGGGCATATCGAACGATGCACGCGAGCTGTCGCTCGCACTCGCAAGCGTGCACGTGGCCAATCTCTGAACGGGCCATCAGGCCTTTCGACAACGAATCTTTCGATCGCGGCTGGAGCGAAAACGATGACCCTGATCCTGTTGTTAGGCACCGTCGTCGGACTCTCGATCGGCCAGGTACTTTTCAAGCTCGGCGCCAATCGCGTGAACGCGAACGCCGCTGACGGCATTGTGGCCTGGTTGAACCTGCCGATCATGTCGGCGCTGATTCTCTACGCGCTTTGCACAATTCTCTGGATCGGCGTGCTCCGCGTGTTGCCGCTGAAAATCGCATATCCGGTTGCCGCGCTGAGCTATCTGCTCGTGCCGCTGCTCGGCCAGCTCGTCCTGCGCGAGCCGATGACGATTCGGACGGTCATCGGCGGCCTGGTAATCATCGGCGGCGTCGTCATCGCCACGTCGTCGAAGTAGGCAGCGATGGACTGCGATATCTGCGGCGCGCCGTGCGTGCGCGGCCTTGCCGCTTGGCACTTCGTGTGCACCGACTGCCGCACCGAGCACGCGACGCTTTCTGCGAGCCTCAATTTGGGCGACAGCCACGCGCTCGACGAGGTCGCGCGTGCTTCGGGGCTCGTGAAGCTCCGTAGAAGGGCGTACGACGCGGTGTTGAACACGCTGCACGGGCTCGACGGAACGACGCGACACAGCGTGCTCGACGTCGGATCGGCGCACGGCTGGTTTCTGGACGCGGCGGCAGATCGGTTCGATCACGTCGTCGGCATTGAACCGGACGATCGCGTAAGAAGCGCGCCGATGAGCGATCGCGTATCGGTGCGTGCGGGCTACTTCCCGGATGCCTTGCATCCGGGGGAGACGTTCGACGTCATCGTCTTCAATGACGTGTTCGAACATATTCCCGCGGCGCGGTCAACCGCGCATGCGGTGGCGCAGCGATTGAAACCGAACGGCGTCGTGATCATCACACTGCCCGTCCACAGCGGATTTTTTTATCGGCTTTCGAAGCGATTGGCACATCTGGGGATTGCGCGCCCGTTCGAACGGATGTGGCAATGCGGATTTCCGTCGCCGCACCGCTACTATTTCTCGCAGGACGGCCTCGTGCGTCTGTTCGCGCCATCGGGTCTGCACCTTGTACATGCCATTCGGCAGCGTGCGATCGCCCTGGATGGATTGTGGCAGCGCATTCGTTATGCCGAGCCGAACCGCGCCGCCGCCGCCTGCATCTACGGTGCAGCCGTGGCAACGCTGCCGCTGCTTCGGCTGCTGCCGGAAGATACAGCGACTTACTTCTTCATGCAGAAGGAGCCGGCGTCAGCGCGCGCCGCTTCGCCGGTGGCCGAGCAGCGGGTGAATGACGCGGCGAGGCGTCGAGGCGACGTCGAAGCCGATGAACGCAAGCAGCAGTTGCAGTCCGAGCAACACCGGTAGCGCTGCGAGCATCACCGTCCCCGGCGGCGTTTCGATGCCGATGCGTGCCGAAGCGATCCAATTGACGATGCCGTATGTCGTGCCGAACAGGAGCAGCGCCAAGCCCGCGATCAGTTCGACGGAAGCGATCGTGAAATCGCGAAGGAAGTAGTTGTAGACGATGCGCTTGAACGTATTGCGCGCGTGCTTCGACAGAAATTCGCCGAAGACGCGCGAAACGCGCAGATTGCTCGCCTCGTCGCCATACTGGGCGGCCATCGGGATATCGACGACGACGGCGCGAAGCGTATTGAGGCGGAACAGCATGTCCGTCTCGAAAAAGAACCCTTTGCTGATGCGATCGAACGGAAGCTGGCGCGCAACGTTGACGTGAATCGCCGTGTAGCCGTTGGTGGGATCGAAGACATCCCAATAGCCGGATGAAAGCTTGGTCATGAACGACAACGCAGCGTTGCCCACGACGCGCCTGTACGGCATCTGCCCCAGGTTCGCCAAGTTGTAGAACCGGTTGCCTTTCGTGTAATCGGCGCGCCCATGCAGGATGGGAGCTACGAAATCAGCGAGCAGCTCCGGCGCCATTTGCCCATCGCCGTCGATCTTCGCAATGACCGTCGCGCCGTCGCGGATCGCGTGCAGGTAACCAGTAAGGACTGCACCACCGACACCGCGGTTCGTGTCGTGCCGAACCACGCGAACGCGCGGGTCGTCGCAGTGGTTTTCGACCAGATCGCCGGAATGCTCGGGGCAGGCATCGTCGATGACGTAGATCAGCGCACACTCCGGCCCGACTCGGCTTAGAACACCGAGGATGTGACGTGCAACGTTGTAGCAGGGGATGACAACCGCGAGCTTTGCACGCACGGCCGGGACGTTGGCGGCGGCCATGCTCGGAAGATCGGCGATCGCTTCCATCGGAGCCCTAAGGATAGATGACACGGAATGCGAACGCGCCCGCTTGTGCGATCGAGCTCAGTGAAACGCGAAAGGCCCGATCGGTTGATCGGGCCTTGGGTGAGAAGGGGTGCCTGACAATGACCTACTTTCGCACGGGCAATCCGTACTATCATCGGCGCGCCGCCGTTTCACGGTCCTGTTCGGGATGGGAAGGGGTGGTTCCAGCGGGCTATGGTCGTCAGGCTCT
>JAICVH010000330.1 GCA_025935435.1 Burkholderiales bacterium | reverse complement strand
TGATGGGCGCATCGTTTCTCGCACAGAACGGCGGCAAGAAATCGATCACGCTGAATCTCAAGACCGAAGACGGCCGTCGCGTGCTGGGGGATCTAGTGCGTACCGCCGACGTGCTCGTGGAGAACTTCAGACCGGGCGTGATGGATCGGCTCGGCATCGGTCACGAGGCGCTCATCGGGATCAATCCTTCGTTGGTGTATTGCGCGATCTCCGGCTTCGGACAAACGGGTCCGATGCGCGATGCACCGGCCTACGACCAGATCATTCAGGGTCTCGCTGGGGTCATGAGCATCACCGGTGACGCTCGGTGCTCGCCGATGCGCGTCGGTTACCCGGTCGCCGACACCATCGGCGGCCTGACCGCCGCGTACGCGGTGGCGTGCGCGCTGGTACGACGCGCCAGCACCGGCGAGGGCGCGTTTCTCGACGTCTCGATGCTCGACTGCATGCTCGGCGCCATGGGCTGGGTCGTGTCGAATTACCTGATCGCCGGTCAGGAACCGATCCCGATGGGCAATGACAACTTCACGGCCGCGCCGTCGGGAGCCTTTGCGACGGGAAGTGGTCTCGTGAACATCGCCGCCAACAAGCAGGAGCAGTTCGAGGCGCTCGCCGAGGCGGTCGGGTGCAAGGAGTGGCTCGACGATCCACGCTTCGCGCACCGCGAATCACGCAAGCGCAACCGCGCCGCGCTGAACCGCGCGCTCGAGACCGCGCTGCAAAGCAAGTCCGCTTCGGAGTGGGAAACGATTTTGAACCGCATTGGTATCCCGGCCGGCAGGGTGCTTACGGTCCCCGAGGCGCTGCACAACGAGCAGGTCTCGGAGCGAGAACTCTTGCGCACACTGACCGACGTGCCGGGACTCGATCGCTCGATCACCGTGACACGCTCGGGGTTCAAGCTGAGTCGCGGCGACCCGGACGTCAGCTCGCCGCCTCCGCAACTTGGTCAGCATACGGAAGCGGTGCTCAACGAACTCGGCTACACCGACGAAGAGATCGGGCGCCTGCGACGGGTCGGCGCCATTTAGAAGTGCCCGCTGCGCGTTGACACAGCGCTCGTGATGACCGTCCCGTGCAAGCGTGCAACGCGGGTCTGCATCCGGCTCGTCATGGTGGTCGGCGCGTTTGCCTGCGCCGGCGCGGAAGCCGCGGCGCCGAAGCAAACGGCCGCGTTTGGGATCGCGCTCGACGCGACCCCGGAGGCGGTCACAACGTTGCTGTCCGCGAAGTATCCG
Source organism: Burkholderiales bacterium (assembly GCA_025935435.1). Taxonomy (GTDB): domain Bacteria; phylum Pseudomonadota; class Gammaproteobacteria; order Burkholderiales; family Casimicrobiaceae; genus VBCG01. The sequence goes on along the minus strand of JAICVH010000330.1, from coordinate 2,648 downwards.
GCGTGCCCGCTCGCCAGGACGGTCTACCGCGTTCGCCCTGGTGACAGCGGGCCGCAGACCGCCGAGCTTGCGATCAACGCAGGGCTCGCTGCCAACGATCCGGCCTCGCTTGCCGTCTGCAACGAGGGCCCCGCCGGTGACGGCATCATAGACTCGATCGAGGCGCGGTTTACGCACCCACAGGTCGACGCACGGCAACGGCTCTACGCGCTGCTCGCGCTTCGCATCTACCCCGACGCGGTGAATACCGAATCGCGGCGCGTTCGCGTGTCGTTCGACGACGTGCGCCGTGACCTGTTTCGGATGTATGGCAAGCCCATCGACGAACGCAAAGAGCGCACGGTTTCCAATGCCGCAAACGCTGCTGCGAGTCTTGGCGTCTACAGGAAAGTGAAGCGCGACGATTATCTGGTGCGCTATCTGTGGGCGGAGCAGGGACGGCTCGACGACGTCGAGCGCGACGATGACGAGTGCGATTGCAGCGGACGGTATGTCAAGGCCGTCATCGAAATGACGCGCTCACCATCGACGAGGCCTTCGAACACGTTTTATGCGCTGAGCGTCAAGCTGATCGTCGAGGACGCTGCGCTTCGCCGTCGACAGGCCGCGTGGAATGCGCAGTGGCAGCGCAAGCAGTAGCTGAACACTCGATGATCGAAAAGCCCCGCGCGTTGAACACAGAACGAGTGCGCACCGCCAAGCGACTCTCTATTGACTTTACGCGCGCAGCTCCTATACTAGAACCACTAAAACAAAACGTCGTTCTATTGCGCAGAACGAATTTACCGGGGTCGGAATCCGTTCGCCGCGTGTTCGAAGACCCCGTCGTCCCGCGTGGATTCCAACCAAAGAGGAGCAAGACAATGAAGAAACAGACTGTGCGTCTGGCCGTTCTCGCCAGCGCGCTTTCGTTCGCCGTGCTCGGCGGGGCCGCATGGGCGGCGCCCGCCGAACCGACAGTCGCTGAGCCGACCAACAGCAACACCCCGCCTGGCACCCAGGACAACTTCGATCCCACGTACAACGTTTGCCGCGGCGTCGATCCGCGCTGCTATCACCCGTGGGTCGATGATCGTGAAGACAAGGTCCTGCTCTACACGCGCACGGCCGGGCCCCGTCACGCAAATATCCAGCCGGCGCTCGCGTCGGGCTTGGATCCCGTGTTATCCGGCACGCAAAACGTCGTGCAGCGAGCGATCGTCGCCTGGATGAAGGAAGTGGGCGTCACCGTGCATTGGACCGAGGATGTGAACACGCTCGCGGGTCAGCTCGGCCCCAGCTCCAATTACAAGGCGGTGATCTTTGCGAGCACGAGCCGGGACACGCTGTGGAAGCACGGCACTGCAGTCGATCCCAATCAGGCCAAGAACACAACGACCGGTGCACACCTCGACGCGGCCAAGACAGCGCTTCGGCAGTTCATGCGCGCAGGCGGTGGTTTCGTCGGCATCCACAACGCGTTTGGGACCGAGTACAACTGGCCGTATTACGAAGGCCTGCTCGGCAACGCGAATTACTATGACCACGGCCAGTTCCAGGCCGGTACTGTCGAGATCGTCGCGAGCGATTCGTCGACGGACGGCCTGCCGAAGCGTTTTGCGTTCCGGGACGAGTGGTACAACCTCGTGCCGTATCCGACCAACGTGAAATTCCTGGCGACCGTCGACGAAGATACGCTCGCAACAAAGCGTACGACGCACCCGGGCCATGGTGACTTCCACCCGGTCGCCTGGTGCCAGTACTACGATGGCGGCCGGTCGTGGGTGACGACGCTCGGGCACGACGCCCAGGCATTCACCGACGGCTCGTCGTTCCCGAGCCAGCAAGAGTTCAAGAAATTGATCGTGAACGGCATCCTTTCCGCGATGGGCAAGATCCCGTTCTGCACGTAATCAGCGCACGCACCGATTCAATCGCACCGGGGCTCGCATCGCGAGCCCCGTTTTTATTGCGTAAGCCCGCTCGGCCGTCGCCGACGGTCAATGAATCGTTACGCGAGCCGGTGCGGCGGAGACGTCGCGGTTGCGGTCTCCACCCGCAGAGATGGTCGTGACGTTCTGCAGCTCGATGCGCGACATGCCGGGCCGGATCGCTTCGAATTGCAGGGTGACGACGGTGCCGAATCCGGTAGCCACCGAACCATTCACCGCCCTGAAGCTGATCTCGACATAGCCGTCGCTCGGTTCGTCGATGCCGAACTCGGAAGAAACGCCCGGTTGCCCGAGGAATTCGCCCGGCGCTCGCCCCACCAGGCTCAAACGCGACTTTTCGTAGGCGATCGTAAACATCAGGTCGCGCACGGGGGCGTTCGCTTCGATGTCGATGCGTGCCTCGAACACGTCGCCGATTCGTATATCGGAAGGCGCACGCAACTCGAGTCGCACCGGTGCCTGCGGAACGCCGACCGATGACGTCGCCGGCGTCAAACGGCGAGCGCTCGCTTCGGCATTCGTATCGACATCAGGCGTGTCAGGTGTTGCGGCGGGGCGACTCGCCGCATCGCGCTCGGCGGTGGCTTGTCCAGCCGCCGAACCGGGCGTCGTTCCGCTGGACGCATCGTGCAGCCAAGCGCCGACGAGCACCGCCACGCTGATCGATACTGCAAGTGCGATAGCGATGTGCCAGCCGCGCTTCCTACGCATGTTCGA
>JAICVH010000093.1 GCA_025935435.1 Burkholderiales bacterium | reverse complement strand
GTGGTGCTGATCGGCATCGTGCGTGCCGACGGAACACCTGTCTACGGTGTCGCCTCCGACATGGAGAACGCGGCGCCTCAGCGCGTCGCGCCCAATCGTCACACATTCGCATTGACGTTTCCGGATCTCGCCTTGTTGCCCGGGCGCTACGTCGTGCGCGCGCACGCGCTCGACCCCGAGGGCGTGCGCCTGTTCGATCACGTCGAGCATACGATCGATGTCACCGGTGCGACGCGCGAGCTCGGCTTCGTGCGGCTGCCGCATCGGTGGAATTAATGGGGTCAGACTCGACTTTCCAAGTGGCATCGAGACGTCAGACACGACGCTCCGCGGAAAGTCGAGTCTGACCCTACTTTCGAGCTCGGCCGCCGCAAGTCGCGTCCGCCGCTACGCTAGAATTCACGACTCCCGCAACATCCGCGTGGAGTTCGTCACGAACGATTCAATGAGCGCCGACCTCGAATTCACCGGCGAGCGTTACGTGCCGGGAACTGCCGGCGAGATCGCGCACGAACACTGGCATCGCTACGCGTTCGCGCGTGCGTTCGTTGCCGACCGGCGCGTGATCGACGTTGCGTGCGGCGAGGGTTACGGCAGCGCCGTTCTGGCCGAAACCGCTGCGCACGTGACGGGCGTCGACATCGATGCCGCCACGCTTGCCCATGCGCGCGCCGTGTATGCCGATCGGCCCAACGTCGAGTTCGTCGAAGGCTCCGCGACGTCGTTACCGCTTGCGAATGCCAGCGTCGACGTCGCCGTTTCGTTCGAGACGATCGAGCATCTCGACGCAGCCGACCAGCCACGGATGCTCGCGGAATTCGCGCGCGTATTGAAGCCCGAGGGGGTGCTCATCCTATCGTCGCCCAATCGCCCGGAATACAGCGACGCGCGGGCCTATTCGAATCCGTTCCATCGGCACGAACTCGATCGCGACGAACTCGAAAGGTTGCTGGAAGCGGACTTCCCGGTGCGCCGTTGGTACCGCCAGCGACGTTACCTCGGCTCGGCGCTGTGGTGCGAGGAAAGCAACGGCGCGTACGAGGCTGCGGTCGGCGACGCCACGATCGCGCGACCGGCGCAGCCACCGACTGCGATGTACTTCGTGGTCATGGCTGCCCGAACGCCCGCGGCGCTGCCGGCCACGTTCCCTTCACTGTCGCTGTTCACGGACAGCGACGATCGCGAACTCGAGCGGATCGACCACGAAGCGCGCGAAGTGCTCCGCCTCGACTCGTTATTGCGCACCCGCGACGACGAATTTCGCGATCAGGTCCGTCACTCGCACGAGCTCGAAGCGATGGTCGCGCAGCGCGATCGCGTGATCAATGAACGCACGGCAGCCGAGGACGCGCTGCAGGCACAACTGCGCGCGGCGATCGCCGAGCGCGACCGGCTCGCAGGTCAGGTCGCCGCCCAGGAGCGGATCATGATGTACCGCGAAAGCGTGCGCTGGTGGTGCACGCTGCCCTTGTTGCGCGCGCGCCGGCTATGGAACCGGATGCGCGCCGCATGACGTCGCCGTGCAGCGCGGCGCCTTCGATCGACGTCGTCGTTCCCGTTTACAACGCACCGGACGACCTGCGTCGGTGCGTGGCAAGCGTGCTCGCGTGCACGACGCGACCGTTTCGTCTCGTACTGATCGATGACGCATCGCCCGATATCGGCGTGCGCGATGCCTTTCGCGAGTTCGAGCAGCGCGGCGACCCGCGCATCGTGCTGCTCGCGAATCCTCGCAACGTCGGGTTCACCGCGACGGCGAATCGCGGCATGACCTTGTCGCGCGCAGATGTCGTGTTGCTCAATTCGGACACGATCGTCACGCGGAGCTGGCTCGACGCACTCGCGCGCTGCGCAGCGTCGGATGCGCGGATCGCGACGGTCACGCCGTTCTCCAACAATGCGGAGATCTGCTCGTTTCCCCGGTTCTGCGAAGACAATCCGTGGCCGGATGAAAGTGATGCGGAACCGGTTCGCGCAGCGCTGGCGGCCGCGGCCGTGCCGACGTACCCCGATCTGCCGACCGGTGTCGGCTTCTGCATGTACGTGCGCCGCGACGCGATCGAGGCGCTAGGTACTTTCGACCGCGCGTTCGGCGCCGGTTACGGCGAAGAAAACGATTTCTGCCTGCGCGCTGCGCGCGGCGGATGGCGAAACGTGCTCGCGGACGATGCGTTCGTCGTTCATGTCGGACAGCGCTCGTTCGCCGGACGCAAGACGCAACTCGGCCGGCGCAACCTCGAGCGGCTGCTGTCGCGTCACCCGCATTACGCCGACATGGTCGAGCGGTACATCGCGGCCGACCCGCTGCGTGCGCTGCGTCAGGCTGCACAATCGCGTCTGGCGCTGCAGGAATCGCCGCGCGGCGTCCTCCATGTCATCCATCACCACGGCGGGGGCACCGAGACGCACGTACGCGCGTTGATCGCCGCGTCGCGCGAGTCGTGGCGGCATTACCTCGCCGTCGCGGTGGACGATCGCTGGCAGGTCGAGGAGCACCGGCGTGACGGCAGCATCGTCACGTTCTCGTTCACGCGCGAGCGCGGCGAGAGCTGGCATGCGTTTCTCGCCGGATTGACTGCGACGTTCGGTCTCGTACTCGTGCATCTGCACAACATTTCCGGCTGTCGCGACGGACTGATCGAAGCGCTCGAGGACGCGCCCGTGCCGTTCGGCTATACATTGCACGACCTCAACTTCGCCTGTCCGACGATCACCTTTCTCAACGCCGAAGGGCGCTATTGCGGCGGCATCACCGACCGTCGCGCCTGCCAGGCGTGCATCGATGCGCAACCGGCGTTCGCCGGGGTCAACGTAACGTCGTGGCGGGAACGGCACGCCGCGCTCATCGAGCGCGCAGCATTCATCATCGCGCCATCGCAGTGGGCGGCGACGATGTTTGCTCGCTACTTCACGCGCAACGACGTGGCAGTCATACCGCACGGCACGGCTGCGGCCGACGAAGCACAGACGACCGGCCTTCGCCTCGCTGCCCTGCTTCCCGACGACGGCGTACCTGTCATCGCGGCGCTCGGCGCGATAGGACCCGACAAAGGCGCCCGGCGCATCGAGCGCCTGGCCGAACTTATCGGGGAACGCCGGATTCCTTTGCGCATCGTCGTCATCGGCTATCTGGACGTGCAGCAGGGCCCTTGGCAATCGGATGACGCCCGGTTGACCGTGCACGGCCGCTACGATTCGCGCGACCTGCCGGCATTACTGCGACACTACCGTGCGCGCCTGGTGCTGTTTCCATCGGCGGGACCCGAAACCTTCAGCTATACGTTGTCGGAAACGTGGCGCGCGGAAATGCCGGCACTGGTGCCGCCGATCGGCGCGCTCGCCGAACGCGTCGGCGCGTCGGGCGCGGGTTGGGTTCTGACCGACGACGAATGGCGTGACGAGATGCTGATGCTCGAGCGCATCGCGGCGCTCGCCGGTGATGCCAGCAATGACGTGCGTGCACGGGCCGAGGCGAATGCTCGCGCCGTCGTGCACACTTCGCCGCGACAGATGGCCGACGCGACGCTTGCGCGCTATGCCGCTGCTGCCGAAGCGCGAGCGGCGCAACCGGCGGCTCCTCGCTTCACGAACCTCCGCGTTCGCGATGCGCTTGGCTATCGCGCGTGGACGCCGCCGGAGGTCACGTTTGCACCATCCGGTGATGCGCTCGAATCGCAGCGGCCAGTGACCGCCGAAGAATCGGGCTGGCTGGCACGCTTTGCGCGACGCGCGCTGGCGATTCGGCGCACGCCGATGGGCCGCGTGCTGTACCGAATGACGCCCACGCCGTTGATCGACGCGCTGAAGGCTCGACTCGATGGCTGATCGCGCGCGAAGGCGGTACGCGCTGCGATGACGTTCGAGCGGTACGCCGGTTGGCTCGGCCGCGGCCGGACGCACCAGGCCCACGGTCGGGCCATCGACGCATTGCTGTGTTACCGCCGTGCACTGCGCGAAGTGCCAAGCGGCATCGATGCGCGCTTTCATCTGGGCGAAATCGCCTGGTCGCTCGGCAACCATGCCGAAGCGATCGCGGCGTGGCAACGCGCGAGCGAGCTGTCACCAAAGCATGTGCCGAGCCTGCATGCGCTCGCCGATGCATTCGCCGCCACCGGACAAATCGACGCGGCATTGCAGGCCGCGCGCCGCGTGCTAGCGCTGCAACCCGATGAGCCGCGCGCAACGGCGCTCGGGCGCCTCGCCGCGATGGCGAGCGGCAAGGAAGTCATCGACGATGACGTCCTGACGGCGACATTGCAGTCGAGCGCGAATGCTCCGTTTGCGTTGCTCGCGGCCGTGGCATTGCGTGCGCTGGAGCGTGCCGACGCGTATCCGCGAGCCGTCGCAGTGGCGCTCGATGCCGCAGCGGCTGCACCGATCACGCGAGCCAACGAGGACCTCCTGCGGGCGCTCGCCGCCGCTGCCGCGAATGCAGGGCTGCGCGACCGCGCGCAGCCGTTTGCCGATCACTACGCCGATGCGTGTCACGCATTGAGCCTGCCAGCGATGCCGATGTTGTGGGCACGACGCACGGCGGGCGCGCACGTTCGCGCCGGCGTCATCTGCATGCAACGCCAGGTCGACGATATTGCCCGATTGCCGAGCGCCATCGACGCGCGCGCCGTCGACGCTGTCCGGTGGACGGCGTTCGTTGCGCCCGAAAAGGCTTCCGACGCAGTGTCGTCGATCGCAATACCCGGCTGCGACGCGCGGCCGCTTCCCGCCGACGCGGAAGTTGCCGCCCGAGGCATCGCATCTCTCGATCTCGACGTACTGGTGGACACCGCCGGTCTTTACCTCCCTACGGGACCGCTGCTCGCCCGTCGACCCGCACGCGAGACGTGGTCGTTGCAATTCGACGATCGCCCTGTCGCGCGACCTTTGTTCGACCGTGTGTTTGTGGGTGACCGCGCGCTCGACGCGTTCGGCGATGCGATGATCGAAGTTTCGCGCGCGATTCAAAAGCAACCGTTGGCCGAAATGAGTGCCGCGGAGCTTTCCGCCGTGTGGGAGGAAGCCGTGCAGGCGCATCGGCGTGGCGATGACGCTCGCGCAGCAATCGGCTACGCGCGGGTGCTGAAGGCACAACCCGAGTTCGCGCCGGCGCTTTATCTCGCCGGCCTGCTTGCACGTGTCGTAGGCGATAGCGCCACCGCGCTTTCGCGGTTGCGCGCCGCAGTGCAGGCGGCGCCTTCGTTCGCCGATGCACGCGAGGCGCTGATCGACGCCGAGATCGCGTCCGACAACGCGGTTGGCGCCATGGCGATCGCGCACGAAGGACTCGAACGTTCATCGGGCGACGCCCGGCTGTGGCGCGCACTGGGACGGGCGGCGCTCAAGACGGCAGACGCTCAGGCGGCCGTGGCAGCGTTTTCCGAAGCGCTGAAGCGCGAACCGACGCACGGCGAGACGCATTACAACCATGGCGTTGCGCTGCAGATGGCGCGCGACGCGGCGGAGGCCGCGCGCGCATATCAGCGCGCGCTTGCCTTCGAACCGGAGCTGCATGCAGCCGACTTCAATCTGGGCGTGATCTTCGATCAACAGGGGAATGCGGGCGCTGCAATCACTGCCTTTTCGCATGTCCTCGACCGCGCACCCGCACACGCTGCGGCTTACAGGGCGCTGGCCGAGACGCTGCTTGCGTCAGGCCGTATCGAGGCGTGGTTCGCCAATTTCGAACGCTTCGAAGCGCACTGTCCGCAGCACCTGTCACTCGCGGCGCTCGGGCTTGAAGTGTGCGCGTACCGCGCCGATTTCGACAAACTCGATACGTATCTGGACGGGCTTCGCAACGGGCGCTTTTCGGAAGGCGAGCCGACCGAAGTGTTGGATGCGCTTCAGCAGCTCCTGTACCTGCTGCATTTCTTCGACGTCGAGCCGCAACTGATCGGTCGCCACGCGCGCACGCACGATGCGCTTGCACGCCGGCTGTATGGGGAGCCATCGCAACGTCGCACGCCGCGCATGCCGGGCCGCATCCGCGTCGGCTACCTCTCCGGCGACTTTCGTAACCATGTGATGGGAAAGATGATGTGGGAGGCGCTGCGCCATCACGATCGCGAGCGCTTCGATATCGTTGGTTACGCGACGACGGCGGCGCACGACGCGTGGACCGATCGTTATGCGTCGCTTTTTCCTCTGCACGTCGTCGACGGCATGAGCGACGCAGCGGCCGCTGCGCGGATCGCGGAGGACGATCTCGACGTGCTCGTCGACCTGTCGACCCACACGAAAGGTGCGCGACCCGGAGTCCTCGCGGCGAAGCCCGCGCGTGTGCAGATCACGCATGTCGCGACCGCCGGAACGCTCGCGATGTCGGCAATCGATTTCAAACTCACCGATCGCTACGCGGACATCGCCCACGATGTCGACGCACAGATCGAGATGCCGCTCGTCATGGAGGGCTGTGTCTATCCCTACCGGCACGTCGACCCCGCATCGTCCGGCGTATTCACCCGCGAGCGGGCAGGGATTCGCGACGACGCGATCGTCATCGGCGCGTTCGTTACGCCAATGAAGCTGTCGCAACGCTGCCTGGCATTGTGGCGGGACGTGCTGCAGCGCGTTCCCAACGCGATCCTCGCGTTCTCGCCGGTGCAGCCGGCGCTTCGCACGGTCTTTCAGCGAATCTGCGCGGCCGGCGGCATCGATCATTCACGCATTGCGTTCGTACCCCAAGGTCGTGACGACGCCGAAAACCAGGCGCGTTACCGGTTGATCGATTTCGTACTCGATCCACTTCCGTACGGCGGCGTGAACGGTACGCTCGAAGCGCTGGACATGCAGGTTCCGGTGGTGACGCTCGTCGGTCGCCGGCATGGCGAGCGCACGTCGTATTCGATCCTCGCCAACCTCGGCATCCGCGACACGATCGCCGAAACCGGCAACGACTACGTGCAGATCGCCGAGCACCTGGCAACCGATCGCGAATTCATGCAGTCGCTGCGGCAACGCATCGCTGCAGCACTTCGCAACTCGGCGTTGACCGACATGGTCGCGCACACCCGCCATCTCGAGCACGCCTACCTGACCGCGCTCGCGCAGCGCGCGCCGGAAGCGCTGCACGATGCCCGCCACGACGTCCGATCGCTCGGCTGATCCGGCCCTGGAGTCGGCGCGTGCGCGCCTCGCGGCGGGAGACATCGCGGGCGCCCGCCGTGAGGCGCTGTTGCTGACGCAGCGTGCGGATGCCCGGCAAGCGGCCGGCGCCCACCTGCTGCTGTCGGCGTGCGCGACGCGCACGGGCGACGCCAGCGAAGCGCGTGCGCAGGTGACCTCGGCATTGCAGCGAAATCCGGACGATGCGCTTGCACACTATGCCCTCGCCGAACTCGACGAGCAGGCCGGCCGCCCCGCCGATGCCGTCGCGGCGCTGGAGCGCGCGGTTGCCTTGCAGCCCGCTTTTCTTGCGGCCCAGCAACGGCTTGGCATCCTGTACGGCGAGCGCGGCGATGCGCAACGCGCGGCGGATGCATTCGCGCGCGTCGTCGCGATCGACCCGAATCACGCACGCGGCTACAACAATCTCGGCAATGCATTGCGAAATCTTGGGCGAACGCGGGAGGCGCTCGCGGCGTTCGAGCGCGCGGTCGCTCTGCGTCCCGATTACGAGCTTGCCATCGCGAATGTCGCAGTGATGTTGCGCGACGCCGGCGAAATCGAGCGTGCGGAAGCGTTGCTGCAGTCGATTTATCGGCGCCGTTCCGGCAAGCCGCCGCTGCGAGCGATCGTCGTCATGCTCGCGGGACTTTTGCGCGAGCGCGGCGCCCTCGATGAGGCGCTGCCGCTGTATGAGCAGGCAATCGCGATGGCGCCCGCCGCAAGCGCCGGCGAATGGTTCAACCTCGGACGCCTGTTCGCCGAGCGCGACGAGCCCGCGCCGGCGCGCGACGCTTACCGCAAATCGTACGAGCTCGATCGCCGTGATCTGCGCGGCGC
>JAICVH010000568.1 GCA_025935435.1 Burkholderiales bacterium | reverse complement strand
GAGGCGCGACTCGCGATGAAGTCGAGGCGGCCTTTCCCGGCTGGATGATCACCCACGTCGAGGCGTCACACTTTCGATTGCCCAAGGTGATGGAATTGATCTTGCGGCCAGACGAAGAGTGGTACCGGCTATGCCGAAAGCACTGACCGCATGGCCGAGCTGCTCCAACCGACGGATGCTCTCGAGTTCGTGAGACAGCACGGTGTCGTGCTTGCTTCGGCCAAAGGAGGCGCGCCGCGCCTCATCGAAGCGATCCTCGGCGAACCGATCAGCGGAAATTGGTGGGCGCATCCACGCGGCCGCTCCATCTATAACGTGCTCGCCGCGATCACCGATTCGGAAGACGTGCTCGTTTGCCGACTGCTTCATGGCAAGCTGACGCTGATTCACCGTCGACTATGGCCAGCGTTGGTACGTGTCGCCAGCCGTTTTGACGCAGCGCAACTTGCGAAGGTTCGCGACCAGCACATGCCAGACGGTCGCCATAGCACTCAAGAGATACCGTTTCCGCGATGGGTGCCTGAAGACGTTCACGAGCAAGCCGCGTTGCTGAGCGAAGAACAAGCTCTTGCCTCGCTCGGGCCCGCCGTGGCAAATCTGGAGCCCCTCCCCAACCGGCGCGTCAAGTCTCGAAAAATACGCGCTTCGCAAAGCAGCGCCTGATTCCCATGTTAGACGCCATCGCCTGAACGCCATGCCGCAGATATGCAATGCGCGAATGACCGCTCAAATCGACGACGAAGTCGTCGTGTTTCTGATCGGCATGCGGATCAATCGTATGTGGAAATTCCACAAGTGGCTGCCCGTCGCGCGCGCCATGCCGCGCATGCTGCGCGAACTCAGCGCGAGTCGCGATTCAGGCTTCCTGGGTTTCCACCAATGGTTCGGCAATCCTACAATCGCGGTGCAGTACTGGCGCTCGTTTGAGCACCTCGAACGGTATGCGAAAGATCCAGGCTCGTCACACCGTCCGGCATGGGCGGCCTTCAACCGCGCCGTCGCGAGCAATGCGGATGTCGGAATCTGGCACGAGCCTATCGTGTCAGACCCGGCGATTTCGAATGCATCTACAACAACATGCCGCTCTTTGGTCTCGCGCGCGCCACGAACGCGGTGCCTGCGCAAGGACACCGCGAATCAGCTGGTGCGCGAATGCGGTCCATCGCTTAGCGGCTTGGCAGTGAACGCCGCCTGACTTAGCGTGACGACGCATCGAACCGGGGTGTTGAGCGCGTTGGCGTCCAGCCTGTGGTGCTGGACGCGCCCGGTCGATGCTGCCCGTTCGAAGACCACCTCGAAGCGCCGATGAACACCAGACTGCTCATGCGGGCGAGCGCTGTCTTTTTGGGCGCGCTCGGAGCTGGCGCCACATTCCTGCCTCAGGAGATTCTCGTTCGCGCGGGCAGCCCGCCAGCTGGGCTGAGCGTGATCATCGTGCAGATTGCCGGAGCGCTCTATCTTGGCTTTGCGATGCTGAACTGGATGGCGCAGGGCAACGTCATCGGCGGCATTTACAGCCGGCCGGTCGCGATCGGAAACCTCGCCCATTTCACGATAGGCGGCCTCGCTCTTCTCAAGTCCATCCTCGCAGGCCAACACGCCATGGAGATCCTCGTAGGAGCAGCTGGCTATCTAGCCTTCGCGGTCTCATTCGCTTTCATTGCATTCTGGCACCCGCGATGAACGCGTCCTCGACGTTTGCGGCAGCCGACGGCGACGGTTATGAACTCGTCATGGGCCGGTGGAGCAAGCGGCTCGCCGTTCCATTTCTCGACTTCGCCGGGACGATGGACGGTGAGCACGTGCTCGACGTCGGTTGCGGTACAGGTCATCTCGCCCACGCGGTGGCCGAGCGCTCCATACGCGGTCAAATACGTGCTATCGATCTTGCTCCCGCCTACATAGACCATGCACGGAACCGCAGCAGCCACCCGAGGATCGTCTTCGATGTCGGTGACGCATGTTCGATCAAATTTCCCGACCGTACGTTCGATCGAGTTCTTTCGTTACTGGTCCTCCATTTTGTGCCGCAGGCGACGCAAGCTATCTCAGAGATGAGACGCGTCGCGAAGCCCGGCGGCGTCGTCGCAGCTTGCGTGTGGGACGTGCGTGGCGGATTTGTCGCGAATCGTGTGTTCTACGACACCGCCGCGGCTATTGACCCGAAGGCGAACGAGCGTCGCGCCCGCAACTACACCCGGCCGATGACTAAGCCGGGTGAACTTGCCAGAGCATGGCGAGAGGCAGGCCTGCACGATGTTGTCGAAACGTCACTGGCTATCCGAATGGAGTTCACGTCATTCGAAGACTATTGGGCGCCGTATTCCGGACGAGAGGGGCCTGGGGCAGCGTACGTTGCGACCCTCGGCGCGGCCGAGCGAGCGAGGCTGATCGATGCCCTACGCGCTGCGTACCTGGATGGTGAGCCGGACGGTGTTCGCTCGTACGCGGCGCTGGCATGGGCCGTCAAGGGTGTTGCCCCTGGGTAACG
>JAICVH010000392.1 GCA_025935435.1 Burkholderiales bacterium | reverse complement strand
GGTCGAGCGCTTCATCGCCGCCAAGGTGCTCGAGATCAGCCGCGAGCACTGGCTCGGCGACCAGAACGCGCTCGAGGCGCTGGTTCGTTTCGGCGACGAGGAAATCAAGCATCAGGAGCTGTTCCGGCGCATCGAGCGTCTATGCGCCGAAGGCATGCCGGCCGGTTATACGTTTCTTCCCGAGCCCAACGCCGTCGCCTCCGTCGTCCTGGCGAAATCCACCTGGGCGGTGCTGGCGTTGACCTGCCACATCGAGATCTTCGTGCTTGCGCATTACCGCGAGAGCATCGGCCCGGATGCACGCGTGTCCGATTTGTGGAAGGACGTGTTCCTCTACCACTGGCGCGAAGAATCGCAGCACGCGATCGTCGACGAGATGGAGTGGCGACGCGAGGACGCGAAGCTTTCCGCCGACCAGCGCGAGCAGGGCGTGACCGATCTCATCGAGCTGGTGGCCGCGGTCGATGGACTGTTGCAAATCCAGGCCGGTGCCGATGTCGACTATTTCCTGAGCGCATGCCGTCGCGTGCTACCAGACAGCGATGTCGCGCGTCTGCGTACCGGCGTGCTTGGAGCTTATCGCTGGCAATACATCATCTCCGGCGTGCGCGAGCCCCGCTTCAGCCAGATCCTCGCCAGCATGATCAGCAGTGCCCAGGCAGACCGAATCGGAACTGCGCTTGCCCCGATCATGAACTGATCCGTATGAAGCGGCGCGGCGTTGCATTGCCGCGCCGTTGGTATTACCGTGGCGTGCCCGTCGCCGTCCGAGGAGCTCGCCCATGCGTTCCGTCGTTCGTCTCGCGTGCATTGCCGCTATCGTCGCGTTGTCGAGCGCGTCCAGCGGCGCGCTGGCGGCGAAAGCCACCGAGTGCACGAAGCTCGGCATCTGCTATTGCGTGAATGATGAACTGAAGTCGACGATCCAATCCAAGGTCGAGCGCTTCCGGCAGACGATCGCCGAGCAGCGCAAGGCCGGCAAGGCGGTTGGCTATCTGAGTGTGCCGTTGACCTCGGGCGGGGGCGGCAACTTCAACGTCAACAAGGAAGTCGCCGAAAGCGCGCGCGCCGCGCTCGAAAAGCGCTTCGGCGCCGAGTACGTCTACGTGCTGAACCCCGGAACGCTCGACGCCGATCTCCCGAAGGGTGCGGGCGCCGACTATATGCTGATGTGGACGTCCCTGCTCGAAGGGCCGGACGGTATCGGCGAGTTCGACTTCGTGTACTTCGCGGGACCGACGGACTTCGCGCGCTACTTCGGCTTCGACGGAACCAACGACATGGGCAAGCTCGACGCGTACTTCGACAAGCGCGTTGCCGCGGATCCCGACTTCGCGAAGGCGGTGCAAGGCGGTCTGACCAAGGCGAACTTCCGCAAGTACTACGCGCTCCGCGCTTCGTCGGCAGTCAGCCGCGGCGCGCACGATGAGTGGAACATCTTTCGCATGATCAACGAGAAGCGGCGCAGCGACAGCAAGTTCGGCACGCCGGCCCAAATTCCCGTCATGTTCGACGGGCAGGCGATGGCACCGCCGCAAGGCGAGTCGGCCGTGTCCGAAGGGTATGTCGGAAAATGCAGTACGCCTTGAGCCGTGGCGGTGACAACGAATGCGCTTCATTCAGAGGAGAAATCAAATGATCACCCGAGGCCTGCGAACCCGCCTTGCGAGCGCCAGCGCCGCGCTTGCGCTGCTCGTCATCACTGTTGCCGCGCCGTTCTCCGCGCATGCCGCGGAAACCCTCAATGCTTATTCGATCTGGCCGGAAAACTGGGCGCGGCCGATGTTCGAGGAATTCGAGAAGGCGACCGGCGTCAAGGTTAATTTCGTCCGCTTCTCGTCCGGCGAAGCGCTCACGCGCGTCATCGCGGAAAAGGGCAATCCGCAGGTCGACGTGCTGTTCGGCGGCCCGGTCGAGACCTTCGCCGCCGGCATCAACGACGGCGTATTCGAACCGTACAAATCGCCGTCCTTCGACAAGCTGCCTGCGCGCTTCAAGCACGCCGACGGCATGTGGACGGCGATCGCCGATGATCCGCTGGTGTTCATGACGAACAACAAGTTCCTGAAGGAAAACAACCTGAAGGCGCCGACGTCCTGGAATGACCTGCTCGCGGCACCGTACAAGAACATGCTGCAGATGGCGGATGCGCGCACGTCCGGAACCGCCGTGACGCGCATCTTCTCCGTGCTCGAAGTGAACGGTCGCGACGAAACGAAGGCGTTCGAGTACATGAAGAAGCTGCGGCCGAACGTACAACTCTTCACGAAGAGCGGGGGCGGCGGGACGCTGCCGGTGGGGCTGGGACAGGCCGGCGGCGGCATCTTTTTCATCGTCGATGCGCTCGACACGCAGGCCAAGGGTTACGACGTGACGATCAGCTTTCCGAAGGAAGGCATCGGTACCGCAGCCGAAGGCATCGCGCTCATCAAGGGCGCCAAGAATCCCGCGCTGGGCAAGAAGCTCATCGACTGGGCAACGTCACCTGCCATGCAGAACCAGTTCGCGAAATACAAGATCAATTTCGTGCCGGCGCATCCCGACGTTGCGCTCGAACCCGGTCTTGCCGCGGTGCTGAAAGATGCCAAGATCTTTCCGATCGATGCCGCGTACGCCGGCGCGAATCGCAAGAAGTTCGTCGACCGCTGGGTGGCCGAAGTCCTGAACCCATAGGCGCGCCGCACATCGCGCGTTGCCGTCGATGACGGCCGGGCTGCGTCGCGATCCGGCCGTCACGTTGACGGTCGTCGTGTTGTGGCTATTGCTCGCGCTGTTCGTCGTCTATCCGCTGTTTGCGTTGCTCGCGCGCGTCCTGTTCGATCAGGGACGATTCACGCCCGCCGGCATCGCCACCATCGTTTCAGACCGGCATCAGCTACGGGCATTCGCGAACAGCCTGCTGCTCGGCGTCGGCGTCGGACTGGGCGGTACGGTGATCGGATTCCTGTTCGCGTTCACCGCTGCACGCGGCAAGCTCAATCGCACGCTGCTCACGATGCTCGATGCCGCGGTGCTGCTGCCGCTGGTGTCGCCGCCGTTCACCTCGGCGATCGCGCTGATCTTCTCGTTCGGGCCGCGCGGACTCATCACCTACGAGTTGCTCGGACTGAAAGGCGTCTCGGTCTACGGGATCACCAGCACGCTGGCGTCCGAAGTCGTCACGTATTTTCCGATCGCCTACCTGACGCTGCGACCCCTGCTCGCGGGCATCGACTCGAACATCGAGGGCATGGCGCTGTCGCTCGGCGCGTCGCGATGGCGCGTGTTTCGGACGGTGACGCTGCCGCTGACGATCCCCGGACTCGCGAACGCATTCCTGCTGCTGTTTGCGGCATCGCTCGCGGACTTCGCCACACCGTTGATCCTGGCGGGCAACAACTTCCCGGTGTTGCCGACTCAGGCGTATCTGCAGATCACCGGCCTGTTCGACCTGCGCGGCGGCGC
>JAICVH010000731.1 GCA_025935435.1 Burkholderiales bacterium | reverse complement strand
CTGGTTGTCGACGATCGCAACGACGATGTCACCCTTCTGGGCTGCCGCGCGCTTTTCGACGACGACGAGGTCACCCTCGAAAATGCCGGCGTCCATCATTGAGTCGCCCTTCACGCGTACCAGCACCGTTTGCGACGGGCGTTCGATCAGATAATCGTCGAGCGTGACCGCATCCGGCTCTTCGTCGGTCACGGGATCCGGCAACCCGGCGCGCACGAAACCGGACGCGAGCGGCCGCGCGAAAAAGCGCTTTGTCGGCGCGAGGCGGCGATCGGGCGTCGATTCGAGGAAACCGGCGAGCTTCAACCGCGCGACCAGCGCGGCTACCGACGACTTCGACCGCAAACCCAGGAGACCGCCGATCGACGCGTACGACGGCAGCGCGCGGTGCCGCGCGTAGTAATCCTGCAGCCTGCCAAGGTAGGAACGATCGTTCGACATGCGTGTACAAGAAAGAACGATCGTTCGCCTGTCAAGCGCCCATGCTGCCCGCACCGGCCTTTGCCTTCGTTGATCTGGAAACGACGGGCACCCGCGCGGACGCCGACCGGATCACCGAGATCGCGGTCGTCCGCGTCGACGCGGAGCGCGACTCGGCGCGCGTTGCCGAATGGAGCACGCTGGTCGATCCAGAGGTGCCGATTCCACCGGCAATCCAGGCGCTGACCGGCATCACCGACGCGATGGTCGCGTCAGCGCCGACGTTCTCAACGATCGCCGGCGATCTTTCGCGAATGCTGGCCGGCTGCGTATTCGTCGCACACAACGCGCGCTTCGATTACGGTTTCCTGAAGCACGCGTTCGCGCGGCTCGAGCGCACGTTCGCCGCGCGCGTGCTCTGCACGGTACGCCTGTCGCGCCGCATGTTCCCCGACTCGGTCGGTCACGGCCTGGACGCGTTGATCGCACGTCACGGGCTCGATATCACCCAGCGGCATCGCGCGCTCGGCGACGCGCGCGCCATCTGGTCGTTCGTCCAGCTGCTGTATCGCGAGTTTCAGCGGGAACGTGTCGATGCTGCGATCAAGCGCATCCTGCGCATCCCAAGCCTGCCGCCACAGCTTGCGCCCGATGCAATCGATGCGCTGCCCGAGTCGCCGGGCGTCTATCTGTTCTATGGTGACAATCCGCTCCCGCTCTACATCGGCAAGAGCATCAACCTGCGCGAGCGTGTCGGCGCGCATTTTTCGCAGGACTGGCGCAGCGAAACGGACTTGCGCCTCTCGCAGGAAATCCGCCGCATCGATTACGAAGCAACCGCAGGCGAACTCGGAGCGCTGCTGCGCGAAGCAGTGCTCGTCAAGTCGCGCATGCCCGCGTACAACCGTGCGTTGCGACGCAAGACCGAAGCGGGCATCGCACGGCTTGAAAATGGTCTGCCACAGTTTATCGCGGCACCCGGCGTCGAGCCTTTCGACCTGAGCGATGCGTACGGACCTTTCGCATCGCGCGTGGCGTTTCGCGCGACGCTGCGTGAACTTGCTGCCGAACACCGGTTGTGCTGGCGACGTCTGCAACTCGAGCGGCGGCCGGACGGGCCGTGTTTCGCGCGACAGCTACACCGTTGCGACGGTGTATGCGTCGGCGAGGAATCGCCGAGCGCACACGACGAGCGGCTTGCACACGCACTGTCGCCGCTGGCTATTCCGCGCTGGCCCGCTGCCGGT
>JAICVH010000465.1 GCA_025935435.1 Burkholderiales bacterium | reverse complement strand
GGCATCCTGGCGCTGCGCGGCCGCTGCAACGTCGGCGTCACCATCGTCACGCGCATCGACCAGCAACAACGCGACGTCGGCGCGGGCGACGGCGGCGCGCGTCCGCGCGATGCCGAGCAACTCGACTTCGTCGGTGGTTTCGCGCAGGCCCGCCGTATCCACGATCGTCACCGGAATGCCGGCGACTTCGACCTGGCGCTCGACCGTGTCGCGCGTGGTCCCCGGTATCGCGGTCACGATCGCCGCGTCGTCACCGACCAGCCGGTTCAACAGGCTCGACTTGCCGACGTTGGGCGCGCCGACGAGAACGACGGTCAATCCCTGGCGCAGCATCGCGCCGCTGCGTGCGCGGGCGATGACGTTCGCGAGGCGCTCGCGCGCCGCTGCGAGCCGCGCGTGCACGTCGCCTTCACGCAGCAGTTCGATGTCCTCGTCGGGAAAATCGAGGGTCGCCTCCGTATACATCCGCAGATCGATCAACGCATCGCGAAGCGCGTGTACTTCGCGCGAGAACTCGCCGGTGAGGCTGCGTGCGGCTGCACGCACCGCCATTGCGGTCGACGCTTCGATGACGTCGGCGACACTTTCCGCCTGCGCAAGGTCGAGCTTGCCATTGAGAAAGGCTCGCTTGGTGAATTCGCCTGGCTCGGCAAGTCGCGCGCCGAAGTCGACGCAGCGCGCGAGCAGAAGGCGCATGACGGTCGGACCACCGTGACCGTGCCACTCGACGACGTCCTCGCCTGTGTACGAATGTGGCGCGGGGAAATGGACCGCGAGCCCCGTGTCGATGACGTTGCCGTCGGCGCCGCGAAACGTCACGCGCGTCGCGAGCCTCGCTAGCAGTGTGCGCCCCGCCATACCGGCGATCAGCGCGCTCAGATCGCGGCCCGACACGCGGACGATTCCGATGCCGCCGCGCCCCGGCGGCGTGGCGATGGCAGCGATCGGCGGCGGTGCAGCGGTCACGAGCGCGAGCTTAACGCCCGCGCCTGTCCGGCATTCAGCGCCGCTTCGCCGCGGCGAGCGCCGCCTCGCGTTCGAGCATCCGGTTCATCTGCCATTGCTGCGCGATCTGCAGCAGGTTGTTGACGAGCCAGTACAGCACGAGTCCCGATGGGAAGAACAGGAACATGATCGAGAACGCGACCGGCATGAACTGCATCACTTTCGCCTGCACCGGATCGGAGATCGGCGTCGGCGACAGCCTGACTTGCAGGTACGCGGTCACGGCGTAGATGACCGGGAGGATGAACCACGGATCGGGCGCAGAAAGGTCGTGAATCCAGCCGATCCACGGGGCGTGACGCAGTTCCACGGCCGACAGCAGCACCCAGTAGAGCGCGATGAACACGGGGATCTGCACGAGGATCGGCAGGCAGCCGCCGAGCGGATTGATCTTTTCCTGGCGGTAGAGCTCCATCATTTTTACCTGGAGCTGCTGCTTGTCGTTCGCGTACTGCTCCTGCAGCGCCTTCATCTTCGGCGCGACGATCTTCATCTTGCCCATCGAGCGCGCCGACGCCGCATTCAGCGGAAAGAACGCGCCCTTGATCATCACCGTCATGACGATGATGGCCCAACCCCAGTTGCCGATCAGCGAATGCAGCCACTTGAGCAGCCAGAACAACGGCGCTGCAATGATCGTGAAGATGCCGTAATCGACGACGAGGTCGAGTCCCGGGGCGAGCTTTGCGAGCGCGTCCTGGTCCTGCGGACCGACGTAGAGTTTCGACTGCACGACGCCGGTACCGCCCGGCGGAACCGTGCCGTCGGCATAGCGAACGCCGGCCGTATACAGGCCGTTGTCGAGTTTGGTCGTGTAGAACTGCCGCGACGCCTTCGGCTCGGGCGGCAGCCACGCGGCGACGAAATAGTGCTCGATCATGCCGATCCAGCCGTTGTCCGTCACGCGGGTGAACGCCGGCTTGCGGCTCGGGTCCGCGGCTTCCTTGTCGATCTCGCCGAAGTCGACCTTCTTGAATTTGTCCTGCTCGTTGTAGACGACGGGCCCGACGAACGATGCCGGCGCCATCGAGCTCTGCACGCCGACGTGCTTCATGTCGCGCATCAACTGGAAATACGCTTCCGGCCGGATCGGCGCGGCCTCGGCATTCGTTACTTCGAACGCGACGTCGATCACATAGCTGCCGCGATGAAACGTCAGCGTCTGCACGACCTTGTCACCGTTCGAAGCCGTTGCCTGCAGCTTCACCTGCAACTGGTCTGCGCCTGCCGCGAGCGAACGCGGACCAGGCAACGCTTCGTACACCGTCCGATGATTCGGCATGCCGTCGCCGATCAGTCCCGCCTGCGCCACGAACGTGCGCTCGGCGTTGCGCTGCAGGGCGAGGTAGGGCTTCGACGAATCCTGCGCGTCGCGGTGCTTGTCGAGCGCGACGCGCGATATCACGCCGCCGACGGTGTCGATGTCCGCGACGAAGAGGTCGGTGCGCACTTCGATCGTCTGCGATGCCACCGGCGCGCTGGCGGCCGGCGGTGCACCCGGTACAGGGGCAGGCACGGGGACACCTGGCACCGGTATCCCCGGCCGCGCACCCGCGGGCTGGCCCGATGTGCCAGGCGCGGCCGTGGTGAGGGGCGGCGGCGGATTGTGCTCGCGTTCCCACGCCTGCCACAGCATCACCGCCGAGAAGGAAAAGATCAGCCAGAGAATCAGGCGCTGCGTGTCCATGTTCTTGTACAAGCGGATTCCTTCGTGACGTCGCGACGACGTCAGGTCGTCAGTGTCGGATCGACTCGGGAACGGGGTCATGGCCGCCGGGATGCCACGGATGGCACCGCGAAAGCCGCCGCGCAGCGAGCAAGGTCCCCCGCCACGCGCCGTGCCGTTCTACCGCTTCGCGCGCGTAGTCCGAGCAGCTCGGATAAAACCTGCAATTGGCGCCGAGCATCGGTCGCAACAGATACTGGTACGTGCGAAGCGCCGCAAGCAGCAGCGTCTTCATACGCGGGCGCCGCAGGCCTTCGCCAGCAACGTCCTCGACTCGTCGACGGCCGCCGCGATATCGTCCCGCGCAACGTTGCG
>JAICVH010000459.1 GCA_025935435.1 Burkholderiales bacterium | reverse complement strand
GCGGCGACCTTCATTGCGCCCGAAACGCGCAACGGCTTCATGCCGTCCCGGTACGCCTGCTCGCGGATCGCACGGTCGTCGGCGTCGTGCGTCATCAACCGCCGCAGCGCCGGCGTCATCAGCATGATTTCGTACAGGCCGACGCGACCGTAGTAGCCGGTCATCCGGCATTCGAGGCATCCATTCGCGGCCATGACGCGCGCCGGCTTGTCGCCGCGCCAGGGAGCCGTCATCGTCGCCCAGGTTTCGTCGTCGGGCGCTTCGGCCGGTTGCTTGCAATGCGGGCATAGCGTGCGCACCAGCCGCTGTGCCATCACGCCGAGCAGCGTCGAGTTCAACAGATACGCGGGCACGCCAAGATCGAGCAGGCGGGTGACGGCCGTGGGGGCATCGTTCGTGTGCAGCGTCGACAGCACCAGGTGTCCGGTGAGCGCCGCCTGCACCGCCATGTCGCCGGTGTCGCGATCCCGGATTTCGCCGACCATGATGATGTCGGGGTCCTGTCGCAACAGCGTGCGCACGCCCGCCGCGAAGTCGACGCCGAGCCCGGGCTGCACCTGCATCTGGTTGAACGCCGGCTCGATCATCTCGATCGGGTCCTCGATCGAGCAGACGTTCACCTCCGGTGTCGCGAGCCCCTTCAGCGTCGAGTACAGCGTGGTCGTCTTGCCCGATCCGGTCGGACCGGTGACGAGAATGATGCCGTGCGGCTCGCCCGTCATCGATTCCCAGCGCGAGCGATCGTCGGTGGTAAAGCCGAGGTCGGTGAAGTCGCGCACGAGCACCTCGGGACTGAAGATCCGCATGACGATCTTCTCGCCGAACGCTGTCGGCATCGTCGAGATGCGCAGCTCGATTTCCTCGCCATCGGGTGCAACGGTCTTGATGCGCCCGTCCTGCGGCCGCCGTTTCTCGACGATTTCCATCCGGGCGAGCAACTTGATCCGCGACGTCACGGCGATCAGCACTGCCGTGGGTATCGCATACACCTGGTGCAACACGCCGTCGATGCGAAAGCGGACGAGTCCGACGTCGCGACGCGGTTCGATGTGAATGTCGGACGCGCGCTGGTCGAACGCGTATTGCCACAGCCAGTCGACGATATGGACGACGTGCTGGTCGTTCGCGTCGAGATGCCCGTGGCGTCCGAGCTCGACGAGCTGCTCGAAGTTGCGCGCAAAAGCGAACTCACCGCGCGAGCTCTCCTGCGCCTTTTTCATCGAGCGCGCGAGATTGAAGAATTCGCCGATGTAGCGCCGGATGTCGACCGGATTGGCGAAGACGAGCTCGATGTCGAGCTTCAGGATCCGCGAGAGCTCGTCGGCCCAGGCGCGCACGAACGGCTCGGCCGTCGCAACGGTCAGCTTCGTCCTATCGACAGCGATCGGCAGGATCCGATAGCGTTCCGCGTACGCATTCGACATCGTCGCCGTGACGGCGCCGAGTTCCACTTTCAGCGGATCGACGTGTCGATAGGGAACGTCGAGCTTGCCTGCGAGCCACTCGACGAGCGGCTCGAGCAGCAGCATCTTGTGCGGCGGCTTCAGCGATTTGAGCTTCTGCTCGGCGATCAGCTCGAGCGGGTGCTCGAAGCGCTGCGTCCGCGAACGCGCAACGCGTTCCGCATCGGCGGGCAACACGAGCCCGTCTGCGACCATCAACTTCAGAATGTCCTCGAGGCGCAGTCGCCGATCGGGCAACGTGCCGCCCGCTGCCGGTTTGGCGGGCGTGCCGGGTGCGTTCAACGCCGGGTCAGGATACGCGGTGGCCATGAGTCACTTTACACTGTGCTTCCACACTCAACGATCGTGCCAATGCTGACCGTTGCAGGTACGCTGATCGAAGCACGCAACGTCGACATCACGACGCTCGATGTCGACGCCATCGTCAACGCCGCCAACACGACACTGCTCGGCGGCGGCGGCGTCGACGGAGCCATCCACCGAGCCGCGGGCCCCGAGCTTCTGGTCGAATGCCGCACATTGGGCGGATGCCCCACCGGCGACGCGCGGCTGACGCGCGGCTATCGGTTGCCTGCGCGCTATGTTATCCACGCGGTCGGCCCTGTCTGGCAGGGCGGCGATCACGGCGAACCGGAGCTGCTGGCCGGCTGCTACCGTCGCGCCCTTGCGCTCGCCCGCGACACCGGGATCGCCTCGATCGCGTTTCCGGCGATCAGTTGCGGCGTCTATGGCTATCCGCTCGACCAGGCAGTCGCCATCGCTGTCAGCGAGGTTGCCGCCGGGGCACGCGCGATACCGACGCTCGACCGCGTGGTTTTCGCCTGTTTCGGGCCGGCGGTTCTGGCGGCCTACGAGACGGCGCTGCGTCGACTGCAGGAAGGCGGCTGAAACCATCACCGCTCGGCGCGCTCCAAGGTTGACTCGAGGATCGATGATGGCCTTTTTCCGAATAGCAGCAACCGCCTCCGCCGTCGCGCTGGCTTGCGTGTACGCGCCAGCCGCGCCCGCATCGCCGACGCACGACGGCTGGATGGCCGCGGAGCGCCTTTATGATTGGGATTCGGCGTACGAGCAACCGGCGTACGGTGGATCGCGCCGGCATTCGGACGCTCGCTACGGTCCTGGCCAGGATCCGAACGTCGCCGGCTGGGCGATCGGCACGTTCCGCGGTCAGAACAGCGGCAACGGGATCGAGGAGACCGTCACGATCCGCCCGGACGGCAGCGCAGAGCTACGGACGCGCGACCAACCGCCCAAATACGGCACGTTTGCCGGAGAAACACTCACCTTCGATAAGCGGATGAGCCGCGTGCAACCGGCGCGCGGCGGCATCGTCATCGACGGTGCCTACTACTACCGCTAGCTCGTCCGCCGCACCGCGCATGGTTGGGCCGCGCGATCGGGATCCGTGGAGCCCGCGAACCTGCTAGGCGCGCGAATTCAACGGCACCTGGAATACTTCGCGCAGGTACGCCACGTACGACGGGTCGTAATCCATCGTCTTCGACGGCTCGTCGCTGATCTTCGCGACCGGCTGCCCGTTGCAGCGCGTCATCTTGATCACGATCGCGAGCGGCTCGTAACCGAGGTCGTTGGTCAGATTGGT
>JAICVH010000469.1 GCA_025935435.1 Burkholderiales bacterium | reverse complement strand
CTCGATGTGCGTCAGACGTTCGGACAGTTTCTGAGCTCGTTTCGCGTATCGCATCCGGTTCCGCCCGGCATCACGCTGAGCCAGCTTGCACAGGATGTTCACCACGCGACTGCGCGGATCAAGGGCGAGCACCTCTACCTGACGACGCTCTCCGCCATCGCGATCGATCGCATCGTCGGTCGCTTCCAGGATCGCGAGCAGCGTCTCGGCGTGTATGCGAGAAGCTATCCGGTGGGCGCCGGCATTTCATCGCTGAATGTCAACGCATTGTGGCGACCGGCGGGCGCCGCAACGCCGCTGTACATCCGCGGCGTGCCGACCGGACCCGCTTCGCCGCTGGTCATCGCGGTCACGACGTCGGGCGAAACGCTGTGCGCGGGCGTGTCGTATCGGACTACCGCGTTGACGGCCGACACGGTCGCTAGAATTCGCGACGACATGATCCATCGCATTCAAGGGCTTACATGATTCCGGGTAAACGCTGGTTCGCAATGCTGTTCATTGCCTTCGTCGCACTTGCGCTCGCCGGCTGCGCCATGCAACCGATCGACGATACCGCGGCCGGTCAAGCGGCGACGCGCGGCACCGTCATGCCGGATCGCACGCTGCAGGAACGGCTGCTCGCGCTCGATCCGGAGCACATCAGCGATCGCGACGTGCGGGAAGTCCTTGCCAAAGGTCCGACACCGCGCATCATGCTGCTGCACGGCGGCGTGTTTCCTGTGCACCTGGTGATGATTTCGTTTGGAAACTTCCTGACCGGCATGGGCTATCCCGAGGCGAAAATTCGCGATCCCGGCGATGGCGAGTGGTCTTACAGCCCGTACCTTCGCACCGGGCAGCTCGCAGGTCTCGTCGCCTGGCAATACGAGCACGATGGTCTGCACCCGATGTTGATCGGCCACAGCCAGGGCGGGCTGTCGGCCGTGCGCATCCTCAAGGATCTCGCCGGACAAAGCGGCGACAGCCTGCGTGTATGGAATCCGCTCACGGCAACGCTGGAGCCGCGCACGACGATCGTCGATCCGTTCACCGGCCGGGAGCGTCCCGTGGTCGGCGTGTCCGTGTCGTACGCATCGGCGATCGGCGCCGGCGGCTGGGCACTGCTGCTGCCGAACTGGTGGGAGGATCTCGACACGCTGCGCAAGATCCCCGACACCGTCAACGATTTCACCGGGTATTTCATCGAGGTCGATTTGTTCGCGCTGAGCCTGCCCGGCAACCCGCTCGACAAGCGGTACGAGAACAACGGGAAGGCGCACGTGCGCAACGTCACGCTGCCCGCCTCGTACAACCATGTCGTCGCACCGGTCACCCACACGCTTGCGAACGACCCTGCCGTGCGCGAGTGGATCAACGCCTACGTCCCCGGCGACAACCGCGACACGTCGTCGCTTCCGCTCGAGGCCGCCGGCCATGTGCTGTGGGCGGCCGACGTCTGGTACAGCATCAAGAAAAACTGGTGCCTCGAGGCGCAACGCTGGGTCCGCGCGCAGCGCGAGCGTTTGCCCGCCGGGCGCGCGGCGCAGTGACGTCTCACGCATCGGCCACCTCGCGGTGCAGTAAGCGGTGTCCGTAGGCACGGTGCGCGGCCGCGTAGAATAGCGGCCTTTTCCGCGTCCCGACGCCGTTCAATCCGGCGCTTCGACGCTTGCGGCGCGTCCGGCGGCTCGCCGATGCGCGCGGCGCCGGCCTCGCAGTCACCGGCGCTGAACGCCCTCGTTTGCGAATGCCCGATCAACCGCTACGTGCTCTTCATGGCAAGGTTGCGCTCGTTACCGGCGCAGCGCGCGGCATCGGCCGGGCCATTGCGCGCAAGCTCGCGATCGAAGGCGCGGATGTCGCCGTCAACTATTACAACAGCCACGACGAAGCCGAAGCGTTGTGCGCGGAAATTCGCGCGCTAGGCCGGCAGGCGGTCGCCGTCCAGGGCAGCGTCGGCGTGCCGGACAGCGTCGACGAGATGTTCGATGCACTGCGTAAGCACTACGACCGGCTCGATATCGTCGTGAGCAACGCAGCATCGGGTGTGCTGAAACCAGTGATGGACATGGGTCTCAAGCACTTCCGCTGGTGCATGGAGACCAACGCGCTCGCGGTAAATCTGCTCGCGCAACGCGCCGTACCCATGATGCACGACGGCGGACGCATCGTCGCGATGTCGAGCCTCGGTGCAGAGCGTGCGATGCCCGATTACGGTTTCATCGGGGCGTCGAAGGCGGCACTCGAGGCGCTCGTGCGCGCGCTGGCGCAGGAACTCGGACCGCGCGGGATCCGCGTGAACACCGTCAGCGCGGGCGTCGTCGACACCGATGCACTGACGCATTTTCCGAATCGCAGCGAACTCCTGCAAAACTTTGCGCAGCGGTCGCCCGCGGGACCCGTATTGCGGCCGGAGGACGTTGCGAACGCCGTATACCTGTTGTGCCTTCCGGAAGCGGCGATGATCAACGGGCACACGCTCGTCGTCGACGGCGGCTTCTCCATCTCCGGATGATGTGCGCCCGCTGCCCTTCGGACGCGCCCCCGCGATGACGCCATCCGGACTCGCCGGAAAGACGGTGCTCGTCACCGGCGGCAGCCGCGGCATCGGCCGTGCGATCGTCGAGCTCTTCGCCGACGAAGGCGCGCGCGTCACCTTCCTCTATCGCGGCAATGCGGATGCCGCGCAGGAGGTCGTCACCCGGTTGCGGGCTGCAGGTCACGACGTGCACGGCGAACAGGTCGACGTGACCGAAGCGAACGCGTGCCAGGCGGCGATCGAGCGGTTTGCCGATCGTAACGAGCGCATCGACATACTCGTCAACAACGCCGGTGTTATCCGCGACAACCCGCTCGCGGCACTCGGGGACGACGACATCCGGATCGTGCTGGATACGAATGTCGGAGGCATCTTCAACGTCACTCGCGCCGTCGTGCCGTACATGGTGATGCAGCGTTCGGGGTCGATCGTGAACCTGAGCTCGGTCGCCGGTGACAAGGGCGGACGCGGG
>JAICVH010000704.1 GCA_025935435.1 Burkholderiales bacterium | reverse complement strand
GTGATGTTCATCTTCCAGCCGGGCGAGGAAACGCTGAGCGGCGCACGCGCGATGCTCGAAGACGGCGCATTCGACCAGGGCAAGCCCGATGCGATCCTGGGATTTCACAACTGGCCGCAGCTCGCGACCGGCACCGTCGGGTGGCATGCTGGTGCGGTCATGGCGTCGTCGGACGCATTCGACGTTACGCACAAAGGCGTTGCCGCGCACGGCGCGCATCCCAATCTCGGCGTGGATGCCATCGTCGGCGCTGCGCACTTCATCGATCAACTGCAAACGATCGTGAGCCGCGAAATCGCACCGATGAGCCCGGCCGTGGTCACCATCGGCCGCATCCAGGGCGGAACTGCGCGCAACATCATCGCGTCGTCGGTGGAGATGAATGCGTCGGTGCGGACGCTCGAAGCGGACGTCGCCGAACGCATCGAACAAGCGGTACGGCGCATCCTCGAAGGGCAGAAGACGAGCCTGCGCATGGATTACGAGCTCAAGTGGACGAAGCTCACGCCGGCGCTGCGCAACGACGCGGCGACGATGGCGCGCGTCGTCGATGTCGCGCGAGCGATGCTCGGTGACGACAACGTACTCCAGATGCCGCTGTCGAGCATGGGCAGCGAAGACTATGCGTGGTTCGCCGAGCGCGTTCCATCAGCCCACTTGCGGATCGGGTCGAAGATCGAAGGCCACGACACGGCGATCCACCGCCCGGATTTCCGGTTGAACGAACGGATCATTCCGCTCGGAACGAAGCTGTTGTCGCGCGCAGTTCTGGATCTGATGGAGCATCGACAGGCGTCCGTCGCCTGACCCGACGGCATGGCCCGACGCGCGTGTTACCCGCGCTGCTTGGCGAGCGCCTCTTCGAGCACTTTGTTGGCGCCCGAGATGTCGGGAAGCTTCTCGCCCGCATCGAGCCGCGCGCGGGTCTTCACCTCCGCGTCCTGCATGGCGATGGCGCGATCCGCGGCGGCCTCCGCGTCTGCGGGATCCATCACGACCACACCGCATTCGTCGGCGATCACGACGTCGCCGGGGCGAACAGCGACACCACCGCAGGCAACGGGAATGCAGAACGAACCGCCGAGACCAATGCGCTTGGTGGTGATCGACGAAACGCCGCGACACCAGACTGGCACGCCGTAGCGGCGAATTTCGCCGATATCGGCCACCATGCCGTCGATGATCACGCCGGCGAGCCTGGCGACCTTGGCGGCGTACGCGACGACGCCGCCGAAGCCGGCGTGACGCGTGTCGCCGCAACGATCGACGACGAGGACATCACCGGGGCGCAGCTGACCGAGTGCGTACCCGATGATCGTGCCGTCGACGCCGGGCTGGTGAACCGTCACGGCGGGACCGGCAATGCGAACGTCCTGCTGCATCGCCTTGATCGCGGGGTCCATGAAACCCCAGTCGCGAAAGTGGCCGATCGTCGCCGGTTCAGCGCGGATCAATTTCTCCACGAGGCCCGGCGAGAGTTGCGGAGGCAGTGCGTTCAGCGTGAACATCGTGATCGCTCCAGGGGTACGTGGAGTCAGTGTAGCAAGTGAAGCTCCGGTTCATCGCCAACGATTCGCACCGAGATCTCGTTCCCAGTTCTGCCGACGTGCGAAAAAAACCCCGCTGCGAGAGCGGGGTTTTCCTTGATAAGTGCGGTCGCGTCACACTCGTCGCACGCGTTCCCAGGCAGCGCGCGTCGCATGTTTTGCGTCTTCCCACTCGAGGCGGGATTGCCCACGCAGCGTGGTGTAATCGTGTTCCATCGCCGACTCGACTTCG
>JAICVH010000123.1 GCA_025935435.1 Burkholderiales bacterium | reverse complement strand
CGTAGTCCGGATGCTTTTTCCGCATCTCGTTGAAGACCTCGGTCGCTGCGTATGCGGGCACCGTCTGCGGCAGGAACGTGTACTTGAGCTGTGTTTCGAGCAGCGGCTTGACCTGGGTGTTCGTGTACGTGCGCGATGCGAGTGCGGCCTCCATCATCAGCCGCGCGTTCTGGACGATTTCCTCGCGCGCGTTCGCCTGCAGCACGCCGTAGGAGACGTACCCCGCGATCGCGAAGCCGAGCAGGAAGATGCCGAGCAGTACCAGGTTGAATTTCCAGATCAGCTTCATTGCGTCACCTCGTAATTGCGTCAGCGCGCCGCGGCGGCGCTCGGATTGGTGCCGTCCGCGTCACGCGGCCGGTAGCGCTCGGGACGCAGCACGCGGTCCCACTCCGGGAACGCGGAAGCGCGCGCGATCACCGCCGACCGGAATGCCGGATCGGCGAGGCGCGGCGTGAAGCGCTTCAGAAACAACTTGCGATCTGCACCCGCGAGCCACGGCTCCGCTTCCTGCAATGTCACGTCACCCACCGGCATCAGCTCGACGTCTTTCGGAAAATGTGCGGCAAGCGTCGGCAACCGATCGCGAAATTCGCGCGGCATCGCCGATACGAACGCGGCGGGCGGCCGGGCGGCGAATACCGGTGGTTGATCCCCGGCCCGGGAGAGGAATTCGCCCGTCGTCACGTCACGCGAGACGGCGGATTTGGCGCGCTTCTGGGCCAGCGCGATTTTCACCGTTCCCGATTCGACGAAAAGTTCGACGCCTGCGCCCTCAACATGCAGGACGACGACGGCGTCGCCGACATCCACGCCCATCGTCCCCATGCGCAGGCGCAGCGGCGACTTTCCCGTTCCGGCAACCTTGAACCATCCGCGCTGTACCAGCGCCTCGGCAGCATCTGCCGCCTTGGCGGCTTGCACGCTCGTCGACACGTGGACGCTCGCCGGTCCCAGAAAGCCGATCGTTCGGCCCTCGGTGAGCTCGAGCTGCACTTGCGCGTTCTCCCGAAGATCGACGACGTCTTCGTCCTCCACCCGCGCGCCCGCGGCAAGTTTGAACCAGGTCGCGCCGCGCAGAACACGCGCCGTTCCCTCGGCGATCGTATAGATGCCGGTGTCCGCGGCGCTGGCGCCCGCGGCCGTGAGCGCGAAGCAGACGGCAGCGACAAGCCGCAGTAACGACATCCCGGTGAGCACGTTGCAACACACGATCTTCATACTAGGCGCTGCCGGCAAATCGGGTCAACGCGAATACTCCGCTGCCGCAGGCTACGTTGTACACCCCCGCAAGGTCGGCGCTGGGCGACCCGACCGAACCTTATACTGCGGCCCTTCGCTTCGACTTGCCGCGATGACCACCGCCTCGTCCGAAATCGCCGTGCTGTTCGCCGACGTGAGCGGGAGCACCCGACTCTACGAATCGCTCGGCGACGAGCGGGCGCTCGCGGCAATCAGCCGCTGCCTCGGGCTGGTTCGCGATGCATGCATGGGTAATCATGGCCGCGTCGTCAAGACGATCGGAGACGAGGTGCTTGCCGTGTTTCCCGCTGCTGACGACGGCGCCGTTGCCGCGGCCGAAATGCAGGCGCGCGTCGCGGCCGAGCCGGCCGTAGAGACCCAGCGCCTCGCGATACGCGTCGGTTTTCATTTCGGCCCCGCCATCGAGGCAGCCGACGGCGATGTCTTCGGAGATTCGGTCAACATCGCGGCGCGCCTGGTCGGCGTTGCGCACGGCATGCAGATCATCACGTCGGCTGCCACGATGTCGGCGCTGTCTCCATGGTTGCGGATGCGCACGCGCGAGGTGACGGCGCTCACCGTGAAAGGCAAGCTTCGCGACATGAGCGTCTACGAACTGCTGTGGCAGGACTCGGCCGACGACTTGACCACGCTGTCCACTCGCATCATGGCGCCGTCGACGCAACTGCGGCTTCGCCACGGTGATCGGGAGATCCTGCTCGGCGACCGGCAGGCGCTGGTGGCGCTCGGGCGCGATGCGCAGAACGACCTCGTGATCGCCGACCGCCTCGCATCGCGGATGCACGCGCACATCGAGCGACGGCGCGATCGTTTCGTCCTCGTCGATCACAGCTCGAACGGCACGTTCCTGACGATCGTCGACGAGCCGGAAATTCCGCTGCGGCGCGAGGAGTTCATCCTGCGCAAGCACGGCCGCATCAGCTTCGGCCATGCGTACGCGAAGGATCCGACGGAGACGGTCGAGTTCTTCTGCGGCGGCTGACGATGCCGGACGCGCGCGCCGACGCCGAACGCGCGGCTAAGTTCGACCTCGCGAACCTGCCCGCTGATTTTTTCGCGAATCCCTATCCGTATTACCGCGCTTTGCGCGAGCACGCGCCGGTCAAGCCGATGCCCGACGGCTCGTGGTTTCTCACTCGCTACGACGACATCCTGCCGGTGTACCGCGATCCGGTCACATGGAGTTCGGACAAGCAACGTGAGTTCGGCCCCAAATACGGCGACACGCCGCTCTACGAGCATCACACGACGAGCCTCGTGTTCAACGATCCGCCGCTGCACACACGCGTAAGACGCGCGATCGTCGGTGCGCTGTCGCAGCGGCATATCGCGGCGATGGAACCGGGACTGGTCGCGCTCGTCGACCGCCTGCTCGACCGCCTCGCGGCCCGCCGGCGGGTCGATCTGATCGACGAATACGCCGGTGCGATTCCGGTCGAGATCATCGGCAACCTGCTCGGTGTACCGCATGACGAGCGCGGTCCGCTGCGCGGCTGGTCGCTCGCGATTCTCGGTGCGCTCGAGCCGGTGCTGACGCCTGCACGCGCGTCCGCAGGCAATCAGGCTGTCGTCGAGATGTCCGCTTATCTGCGAACGCTCGCCGCAGAACGCCGCGCACAGCCGCGCGACCCGGACACCGACGTGCTCACGCGGCTGATCGCAGGCGACAGCGGTGACGATCGCCTGACCGAAACCGAGCTCGTCCACCAGTGCATCTTCCTGCTGAACGCGGGTCACGAGACCACGACGAACCTGATCGGCAACGCGCTGCATGCGCTGACCGAATGGCCCGAAGCGCGACAACGCCTGCTCCGTGAGCCCGCGCTCATTCAAACCGCGGTCGAGGAATTCCTGCGTTTCGAGAGTTCCAATCAGCTCGGCAACCGGATTTCGACGCGCGCATGTGAAGTCGGTGGCGTGAAGCTACCCGCCCATGCGCGCGTCACGCTTTGCATCGGCGCGGCGAACCGCGACCCGGCCCAGTTTCAAGATCCCGATCGACTCGACGTCGGCCGCACGCCCAACCGGCACGTCGCGTTCGGCTTCGGCATCCATACCTGCGCGGGCCTGAATCTCGCGCGGCTCGAGGGACGCGTCGCGCTATCGCGCTTCATCGCGCGCTTCCCCGACTACGCGCTGGATGGCGCGCCGGTGCGCGGCGGGCGCGCGCGCTTTCGCGGCTTCCTGCACCTGCCTGCCGTCGTATGATGAGCGCCGCCGGGCGCCTCCGGCGCAAGCCATGACCGTCAATCAGGGGGATTTCATGCACCGCGGACTCACCGCCGGCGCCGTCGCACTCGCCGCGCTTTCGCTCGCCGCGATCGCGCAGGCTCAAGTGAAGATCGGCGTCACCGTTTCGGCGACCGGACCCGCCGCGTCGCTCGGCATTCCGGAACGCAACACGATTGCGCTGTGCCCGAAGGAAGCCGGCGGCAAGACCGTCGAATACATCGTGCTGGACGATGCGTCCGACACGACGACCGCCGTGCAGAACACGCGCAAGCTGATCGGCGAATCACGGGTCGACGCGATCATCGGGTCGACGACGACACCCAATTCGCTCGCGATGCTGGACGTCTTCGCCGACGCGCAGACGCCGACGATCTCGCTCGCGTCGTCCGTGCGCATCATCGAGCCGGTCGACGCGAAACGCGCGTGGTCGTTCAAGACACCGCAGACCGACGTGATGATGGCGGGCGCGATCCTCGAGCACGCCGCGGCGGCGGGAGTCAAGACGCTTGGCTACGTGGGGTTCTCCGACGCGCTCGGCGAGGCGTTCTTCGCGGAGATCGACAAGGCAGCCGCAACACGCAAGATTCCGCTCGTCGCGAACGAGCGCTTCTCGCCCAAGGACACGAGCGTCGTCGGCCAGGTGTTGAAGCTCCTCGCCGCGAAACCGGATGCGATCGTCATCGGTGCGTCCGGCACGCCTGCAGCGCTGCCGGCGACGACGCTGGCCGAGCGCGGCTACAAGGGCCACGTCTACTTCAACCACGGCGTCGCGAACAACGATTTCCTGCGCGTGGGCGGCAAGGATGTCGAAGGTGCGTACGTGCCAGCGAGCCCCGTCATCGTCGCGAGCCAGCTCCCCGATTCGCACCCCGCCAAGCAACAGGCGCTGCAGTACATCAAGCTTTACGAAGGCGCGCAGGGTGCAGGCAGCGTCTCGGCGTTCGGCTCGTACACATGGGACGCCTGCGCGGAGCTGATGCACGCGATCCCCGTCGCGCTGAAGGCTGCGCAACCGGGCACCGCGGAATTCCGTCGCGCGCTTCGAGACGCGATCGAGGCGACGAAGAACCTGTCCGTCACCAACGGCGTCGTCAACATGAGCGCGTCGGATCATCTCGGGCTCGATTCGCGGGCGCGCGTCATGGTGCGCATCCAGGGCGGCAAGTGGGTGTTGCAGCCATGACGTCCACGCGGTCGCCGAACAGTCACCATGTGGTGGGACGGGGGCCGCACGCCGTGCTCGTCCTGCATGGCTGGTTCGGCGACGGTCACGCATTCGCGTCGATGGAACCCGCACTGACGACGGACGAATTCACGTACGCGTTCATCGACTACCGCGGTTACGGCGGAATGCGCGACGCAGGCGGCGCGTACACGATCGACGAGATCGCCTCGGACACGATCGCGCTCGCCGATCATCTCGGCATGCGCGAATTCAGCCTGGTCGGCCATTCGATGGGCGGCATGGCCGCGCAACGCGTGCTCAGCATGGCGCGCGAGCGTGTGCGTAAGCTCGTGGCCGTGACGCCGGTGCCCGCGTCGGGCGTTCCGTTCGACGAGACCGGCTGGGCGCTCTTCAGCGGGGCCGCCGACAGCGCGCAGAATCGTTTTGCGATCATCGATTACACGACCGGCAATCGGCTGTCGCCGGTCTGGATACGGCACATCGTCGATTACTCGCTCGCGAATGCGTCGCGCGATGCGTTCGCCGCGTACCTGACGGCGTGGGCGAAGACGGATTTCAGCGCGGCCATCCGGGGGATTCGGGTGCCCGTAAAAGTCATCGTCGGCGAGCACGACCCTGCACTGACGACGACAGTCATGCAGGCGACGTTCCTCGATTGCTATCCGGACTGCGAACTCGAGGTGATGGCGAACGCGGGTCACTACCCGACGTACGAAACACCGGTCGCCCTCGCGACCAGCATCGAGAATTTCCTGCGCCGCTGAACGGCGGCTTCGCGAGCGTTCGCGTCAGATTCCGAGCGCGCGGCGCATGGCGCCAGAGATCGTCTGGCGCGAGCGGTCGTAATCCGCCCACGGATCCGCACGCCGTTGGGCAATCGTCGCTTCGGCGTTATCGATGCTGTAGTTGCGGCCGCGGATGTCGCCCGCGCCAAGTTCGCTCCAGTCGATCGGCATCGACACCGGCAGCCCGGCGCGCGCCCGCAGCGAGTACGCGGCGACCGCGGTAGCGCCTTCCGCATTGCGCAGGTAATCGACGTAGACGCGGCCGACGCGTGCGTCCTTGCTGACGGTCGCCGTGAACAGCGCGGGATCGTCGCCGGCGAGCCGCTCGGCGATGCCGCGCGCGAAGGCTTTCGCTTCCGCCCACGTGTGCCGGCGGGTGATCGGCACGACGACGTGCAAGCCCTTGCCTCCGGTGGTCTTGACGAAAGCGCGGAGCGTAAGACGATCGAGCAGCGCGCGCACGCTGGCAAGCGCGTCCTGCATCCGCGGCCAAGGCAGTTCCGTGTCGGGGTCGAGATCGAGCGTGATCCGATCGGGCCGCTCGAGGCGCGGGAAGCTCGCACCCCACGTGTGAAATTCGTAGCTGCCGTTCTGTACCGCGCGCACCACGTCGGCGACATCGGCGATACGCATGAACGGCGGCGACTCTTCGTCGTCGCCGCGGCCGCGCGGCCCGTGCTTCTGGAAAAAGCAATCGTCGAAGCGACCGTCCATGCACTTGACGACGGCAATCGGCCGCGGCGCAACGTGCGGTAGCAACCACGCACCGATCCGCTCGTGATAACGAACGACGTCGAGTTTCGTGTGCCCGGGCGCCTGCACGATCGGGCGCTCGGGATGGCTGATCGCGATCCCCGCGACGAGCGGTGCCGGCTGCGCCGGCGTGCGCGTCGTCGTTCGCAAGTGCGCCATGTTCCCGAGTCCTCGAAAAGCCGATCAAGACGTGGCGCAAGCGGCGTACCACGCGGCAAGGCTGCGTGTTTTCAGCGACTTGCATGGCAGAGGCCCGATTGGCCGCGCAAGCTTTACCGGATGCGGCGTGAACAAATTGCCGCGCCCGCAATCTCACCGATGTTGCCGCCGAAGCGTTGATTCCATTACGCTTCAAGCTTCCTGTAATCGCAGACAAGGAATCGAAATGGCGTCCGAACCCGGCACCCGCGCGAGCGAAGCAGCGATGGATCCCGCGTCGCTTTATCGCGAGGAGATCTACACGGATCGCAAGGTCGGCACGCTGCGCGTGCTGCTCCCGGTTAAGGCCGACGGCACGCCCGACACGTTGCGGCGCACCGTCTACCAGGGCGAAGCCCAATTGATGACGAACATGGGACCGCTGCCGATCAGCTTCGACATCGATGCGCCGACGCTCGCGGAGGCGATCGAACGCTATCCCGAGGCGACGAAGGTCGGCATCGAGCGCGCCATGCGCGAAATCCAGGAGATGCGCAGGCAAGCGTCGTCGTCCATCGTCGTGCCGCCCGCCGG
>JAICVH010000394.1 GCA_025935435.1 Burkholderiales bacterium | reverse complement strand
TCGGCGGCAGCTACAAATACTTGCGCGGCGGCCCGGGGGCGTGCTTCCAGTACCTGCATCCCCGTCATCACGACGGGTCGCTGCGCACGCTCGACATCGGCTGGTTCGCGAAGCGTGTGCCGTTTGCCTACCGTCGGCCCGAACCGCCGGAGTTCGCCGCGGGCGGGGATGCGTTCATGGAATCGACGCCACCGGTCCTTACGTTCTACCAGGCCCGCGCCGGGCAGCAGCTCGTGCTGGCACTGGGCGCCGAGCGCATACGTCGCTACTCGCTGCAGCAACAGCAACGGCTCGTCGCTTTACTGGCGGAGCAGGGGATCGCGGCGCGCGGCGGCCGCGCCGACCACGGCGCGTTCGTTGTCGTCGAAAGCCCGCGTGCATGCGAATGGCGTGAGGCGCTTGCGGCGCGGCAAATCGTCACCGACGCGCGCGGCAGCTACCTGCGATTGTGTCCGGATGTCGTCACCCGCGACGCGGAACTGGTACGCGCCGCGGATACGCTCGCAGCGCTTACCCGGTGAAAACGCGTGCCGCCGCATCGGGTGGCGGCGGAGGTTCAGATACCGCGGGTGATCACCCGGACGAGGATCAGCAGCGCTACGACGACACCGGCCGCAAGCAGGATGCCGACGATGATCACCTGATGCGGCTTGATCGTGACGACGTCGCGCTGCATCGCCTTGCCCTTGCGGACGCCAAAGAAACTCCACAACACCGCGCCGACGATCTGACGCAGCGACGCTGGTGGAGGATCGGGTGGCGGGCTCCCGGGCTCGCCGGGCGGCGCAGAATCGGACGGTGGAGGCATCCCGAGGCAATGGCGCTCGCGGACAAGGGCGCTCGCGGGCAACGGCGCTCGCGGGCAACGGCGAGTCACCCGATGGTAGCACCCGGTCCGCCACGTTGTTCTCGCCCCGGGACTTGCGCATCAGCCCGTTGAAATCGAGGCTCGAACACCCATACTCAGAACGTTGAAAGGGTATCGCGATGCGCTTCGACAAGCTCACAACCAAATTCCAGCAGGCTCTGGCCGATGCCCAGAGCCTCGCGCTCGGCAACGACAATGGTTTCATCGAACCTCAGCATCTCCTTTCGGCGCTGCTGGCGCAGGAAGATGGCGGAACCGCGTCGCTCCTCGCGCGCGCGGGCGTCGCGCTTCCAAAGCTGCAGGCGGCACTGAAGACCGCGATCGGCAACCTTCCCAAGGTGGAGGGAACCGGTGGCGAAATCACCATTTCGCGCGACCTCAACAACCTGCTGAACCTGACGGACAAGGAGGCGACGAAGCGCGGCGACCAGTTCATCGCGAGCGAGTTGTTCCTGCTCGCGCTTTCCGACGACAAGGGCAGCACCGGCCGCCTGTTGAAGGAGCACGGCCTGACGCGGAAGTCGCTGGAAGCGGCGATCGACGCGGTTCGTGGCGGCGCCGGCATCGATTCGCAGGACGCCGAAGGTCAGCGGGAAGCGCTCGCCAAGTACACGATCGACCTGACCGAACGCGCGCGTGAAGGCAAGCTCGACCCGGTGATCGGTCGCGACGATGAGATAAGGCGCACGATCCAGATCCTCCAGCGGCGCACGAAGAACAACCCAGTGCTGATCGGCGAGCCGGGCGTCGGCAAGACGGCGATCGTCGAGGGCCTGGCGCAGCGCATCGTCAATGGCGAAGTGCCCGAAACGCTCAAGAACAAGCGCGTGCTATCGCTCGACATGGCGGCGCTGCTCGCCGGCGCGAAGTACCGCGGCGAGTTCGAGGAGCGGCTGAAGGCAGTGTTGAAGGACATTGCCGCCGACGCCGGGCGCACGATCGTGTTCATCGACGAATTGCATACGATGGTCGGCGCCGGCAAGGCCGAAGGCGCGATCGACGCCGGCAACATGCTGAAGCCCGCG
Source organism: Burkholderiales bacterium (assembly GCA_025935435.1). GTDB lineage: Bacteria > Pseudomonadota > Gammaproteobacteria > Burkholderiales > Casimicrobiaceae > VBCG01. The sequence goes on along the minus strand of JAICVH010000394.1, from coordinate 1,546 downwards.
CTCGCCCGTGGCGAGCTGCACTGCGTCGGTGCGACGACGCTGGACGAATATCGCAAGTACATCGAGAAGGACGCGGCGCTCGAGCGTCGCTTCCAGAAGGTGCTCGTCGACGAGCCGTCGGTCGAATCGACGATCGCCATCCTGCGCGGGTTGCAGGAGCGCTATGAAATCCACCACGGCGTCGACATCACCGACCCGGCGATCGTCGCCGCGGCCGAGCTTTCGCATCGCTACATCACCGACCGCTTCCTTCCCGACAAGGCGATCGATCTGATCGACGAGGCGGCCGCGCGCATCAAGATGGAGATCGACTCCAAGCCGGAGGCGATGGACCGGCTCGATCGCCGGATGATCCAGTTGAAGATCGAGCGCGAGGCGGTAAAGAAGGAAAAGGACGAGGCGTCGAAGAAACGGCTCGCGGCGATCGAGGACGAGATCGCCCGCCTCGAGCGCGAGTACGCCGATCTCGACGAAGTGTGGCAGGCGGAAAAATCGCAGGTCGAGGCGACCGCCCACATCAGGGAAGAGATCGACAAGCTCAAGCTGCAGATGGACGAAGCGAAGCGCAAGGGCGACTGGCAAAGGATGTCCGAACTCCAGTATGGACAGTTGCCGGAGCTCGAGGCGCGACTCAAGAAAGCGGACAAGACACTCGCTGCGGAGCAAGCGAAGAAGCCGCAGCTGCTGCGCACGCAGGTCGGCGCGGAAGAGATCGCCGAGGTCGTTTCGCGGGCGACCGGCATCCCCGTTTCGAAGATGATGCAGGGCGAGCGCGACAAGCTTTTGCAGATGGAAGAGCGGCTGCATCAGCGGGTGATCGGCCAGAACGAGGCGGTCCGCTTGGTTTCCGACGCGATACGCCGGTCACGCTCGGGTTTGTCGGATCCGAACCGTCCCTACGGCTCGTTCCTGTTCCTCGGCCCGACCGGCGTGGGCAAGACCGAGCTAACGAGGGCGCTTGCCGAGTTTCTGTTCGACACCGATCAGGCGATGGTGCGCATCGACATGTCCGAGTTCATGGAAAAGCACTCGGTCGCACGGCTGATCGGCGCGCCGCCGGGCTACGTCGGATACGAGGAGGGCGGCTACCTGACCGAAGCCGTGCGCCGCAAGCCGTATTCGGTGATCCTGTTCGACGAAATCGAAAAGGCGCATCCCGACGTGTTCAACGTGTTGTTGCAGGTTCTCGACGACGGGCGGCTGACCGATGGGCAGGGGCGGACGGTCGATTTCCGCAATACGGTGATCGTGATGACGTCGAACCTCGCGTCGCACCGGATCCAGGAAATGACGAGCGAAGGCAGGGACCCCGGTGCGATCAAGGTCGCGGTAATGGCGGAGGTGAAGGCGCATTTTCGGCCCGAGTTCGTGAATCGGATCGACGAAATCGTCGTGTTTCACCCGTTGGCAGAAGAGCAGATCGCGAACATCGCGCGGATCCAGCTGAAAGGGCTCGAGCGCCGGCTCGCGAAGCTCGACATCAAGCTCGATGTCGACGACGCGGCACTGGCGCACGTTGCGCAGGCGGGGTTCGACCCGGTTTACG
>JAICVH010000429.1 GCA_025935435.1 Burkholderiales bacterium | reverse complement strand
GCTCAGGTCTGGCAGAACGACGCCACGCAGTTACCGCTCCAGCGCATCGCCATTCCGGCGGACTGGCGCTTCGATCGTTCGCGCGGGCTCGACAACCTCGTGTTCGACAACGTCTTCACTGGCTGGCACGGAACGGCGACGCTTGCCGATTCCGTAACGGGCGTGCGCACGACGCTCACCGCCGATCGTGCGTGCCGGTACCTCGTCGTCTATGCGCCGCCGGGTGGTGATTTCATCGCGCTCGAACCGGTCACGCACGAAACCGACGCGTTCAATCGACACGCGAACGGCGAGACGGCGACCGGATTCCGTACGCTGGCTCCGGGCATGGCGTTTTCTTGTACGATGCGCATTGCCGCGTCGGCGCCCGATCGACCGGCCGCTCCCGCTCCATCCAACCGATGACGTCCCCGAGTCCGTTCACCTGCGTGCTCGACGCGCGCGCAAGCCTTGGCGAATGTCCGCTATGGTCCGTCGCCGAGCGCGCGCTCTACTGGGTCGACATCAACGCGCCGTCGCTCAACCGCTTCGATCCGGCGACGGGTGAAAACAAGACGATGCCGATGCCGGCTTCGATCGGGAGCTTCGTCTTTCGTGCGGGCGGCGGCTTCGTCGTCGCGTTGCGCACCGGCATCTGGCTCGCCGACGAGGACGGCCGGGTGGGATCGCGCGCCGCTGCGGCGCCTTTCGACGTCCCGCATCATCGCTTCAACGACGGACGCTGCGATCCGCACGGGCGTTTTGTCGTCGGCACGATGAACGAGAACCGCAACGCGGCCGACGCCGCGCTGTACCGGCTCGACGCGGACTTCTCGCTCACGCGGCTGTTCGGCGGACTTACGATCAGCAACGGACTCGCGTGGAGCCCGGACGGCCGCACGATGTATCACGCCGATACGCCGACGCGAACCGTGCTCGCCTACGACTACGATGCGGGCTCCGTTCCGCCTTCGAATCCACGCCGTTTCGCACAATGGCAGGGCGAAACCGAGCGACCGGATGGCGCCGCAATCGACAGCGCCGGCAATTACTGGATCGCGTTCTATCGCGGCGGCAAGGTGCTGCAATTGTCGCCGCGAGGCGAACAGATCGCGGAGTTTCCGGTGCCTGCGATGTGCCCGACGATGTGCGCGTTCGGCGGAGACGATCTTTGCACGCTGTACGTGACGTCGGCGCGACAGGAGCGCGACGCCGCCGAGCTCGCGCGATTCCCGCAAAGCGGCGGCATCTTCGCGATGCGCGTCAACGTACCCGGCCTGCCGGAAGCGCAGTTCGCCGGCTGACGCCGCCGCATGCAACTCGACCCGTCCGATTACCTGCGGCTCGACGTACCGCACAGCCTCGGCGCAACGGCGTCGGGTGCGTCCTTTGCGACGTCGAGCGGCGATGTGCTCGATGTGGAGTGCTTTGGCGAAGGCGTGTTCCGCATCCGCGTCGGACCGCACACGCGACCGGATTACGGAATCGTCGTCGGCCGTGCGAAGGAATGCACGGTCGCGCAACGGCTGCCCGGCACCTGGACGTTCACCGCGGGCGATTCGATGCTCGAATTGAGCGGTTCGCCGCTCCGCATCACGGTGACGTGGAAAGGGACGCCGGTGCTGCGCTCGATCACCGACGAGCATTTCCGCGGTTTCACGCGGCTGCCGACGTTCGGCCGGCTGCGCCACGGTGGACTGTGGAGCGCCGCATTTGCGCTCGACACCGGCGAACCTGTTTACGGTCTCGGCGAGAAATTCGGGCCGCTCGACAAGCGCGGGCAATTGATCCATTCGCAGGTCGAGGACGCGCTCGGCGTCAACACCGGACTCGCGTACAAGAACACGCCGTTTGCCTGGGGCCCGGGCCATGGCCGCGGTGCGTGGGGAACGTTCGTGCATACGCCCGGCATGGTGACGCACGGGGTCGGCCATCCCGACTGGTCGCATCGCAGCTATTCGCTGATGGTCGAGGACGAGGCGCTCGATCTGTTCGTCTTCGCGGGCGACACACCCGCGACGATCATCGATCACTACACCAAACTGACCGGCCGGCCCGGCGCGGTTCCGGCCTGGAGTCTCGGCCTGTGGGTGTCGCGCGCGTACTACCGCACGCCAGAAGATGCGCTCGCAGTCGCGGCCAGATTGCGCGAACGGCGGATACCTGCGGACGTATTGACGCTCGATGGTCGCGCGGCCTGGAACGTCGACACGCGTTTCGATTTCACCTGGGATCCGGAGCGCTATCCCGATCCGGCGGCGACGCTCGCCAGGATCAAGGCGCACAACGTCAGGGTATGCGTGTGGGAATACCCGTACGTGTCGGTCGATTCGCCGCTGTTCCAGGAACTCGCATCGCAGCAATACCTGCTGACGACCGATGCCGGCGATCCGTACGTGTTCGGCTGGGACACGACGCCGGAGACGAGTCCGTTCGGCAACGTGCTGACGCCACTGCCGGAAAGCGGCATCGTCGACTTCACCAACCCGGAGGCGTACGCATGGTGGCGCGATGCGCATCAGCGCTTGTTCGAGGACGGCGTCGACGTCATCAAGAGCGATTTCGGCGAGCAGATTCCGGGCGACGCCGTCGCGTTCAATGGCGATGACGGACGGCGTCTGCACAACGTCTATCCGTTGCTCTACAACCGCTGCGTGTACGAAGCGACCGCACGCTTCCAGTCGCCATCCGCGGGACCCGCGATGGTGTGGAGTCGGGCGGCGTGGGCCGGCAGCCAGCGTTATCCGATCGGCTGGGGTGGGGATCCGCAAAGCGACTGGGAAGGTCTTGCCGCATCGATCCGCGGCGGCTTGTCGTGGGGAATGAGCGGCAACCCTTACCACAGCTCCGACATCGGAGGTTATTACGGTGCATCGCAGCCGTCGGCGGAACTCTACGTGCGATGGCTGCAGGCCGCGGTGTTCTCGTCGCACATGCGCGTACATGGGATCGGTGATCGCGAGCCGTGGGCATTCGGTGCGGAGGCGGAAGGCATCGTGCGCAAGTGGCTCGCCATGCGCTATCGACTCATCCCTTACCTCGAACGCCTCGTCGCAGAGGCGACCGCGACCGGTCTGCCGATCATGCGCGCGATGCCGCTCGCGTTTCCCGACAGCCGTCTCACGCGCGCCTTCGAGACGCAGTTCATGTGCGGCGATGCGCTGCTCGTCGCGCCGATCGTCCGCGAAGGCGGCGAGATCGACATCGCGCTGCCGCCGGGTGCGTGGTACGACCTCAATTCGCGCGCGCGCTATCCCGGATCGCAGGTGCTGCGCTATGCGGCGCGGCTCGATCAGTTCCCGGT
>JAICVH010000456.1 GCA_025935435.1 Burkholderiales bacterium | reverse complement strand
TGAAGTAGAACTGCGGCGCGGTGCGTAGCCACGCGAAGAACTCGGCGCGCGTGCCTGCAAATCCGGTCGTGCGCATCAGCGCATCCATCTCGGCGCCGATACGCGCGACCTCCGCTAATCCGATCGCGTGAATGTCACGCGACGTCAGCGCGGTCGTCGTCTGCTGTTCGATCAGCGCGTCGTAATAGGCGGCTCCGCCCGGCAGCGTCGCAGCGCCGAGCTCCTTGCGCGCATTCGGCAGATAGTCTTCTTCGATGAACCGCTTCAACGCTCGAAACGCCGGCACGACGTCGTCTGCGACCGCGCGGCGCCCCGCTTCGGTGAGCCGGGTCCGCTCCGCGTCGGAGATGTCGCGCGGGAACTCGGCGAATGGCCGGAACGCCGGGTTCTGTGCGGTGTCTGCGGTGAGCCAGGCGTCGATCTGGCCGGGCACGCGCTGTATCGCCACGGCGGGATACACCCACCCGCTCGCAACGCCTTCGCGCATCAGCGCTTCGGTCTGACGCAGGCTTGCCGGCAACGCATGCAGTCGCTTGAGGTACGCATCGTAATCGGCGACGTTCCGAAACGGTGTGGATTTGACCAGGAACGCGAGGTCGATCTGCGGACCGCCGGTCTGGGAAACCTGCAGCCGCTCGATTGGAAACGCGTTCAGGCGAATCTGCGCCTGGAGCTGCGTTCGCAGCACGCCGAGCGACACACCATCCTGGCCGGGGAGCTTGCTCGCGTCGAATGTTTGCAGCCGCTCGAGCAGCGCACCGGCGTACGCCTTGCGTCGTGCGATCGCGTCCGGTGTGAGGTTGGTCAGGCGATCGTTGTAACGGTCGTCCCCGAGGTAGGTCGAATACTCGGGAAACTCGCGTTTCACCCAGTTCCAGTACTCGTCGAAGACTTGCCGTAGCGCCGACGAATCATCGACGCGCTGCGCGATTGCGAGCGGCGAAAGCGCCGTTGCGAGCGCGAACACCGCAATCGAGCGGCGCATTGAGATCAATAGGGGTAGAAGCCGCGCTTCGTCTTGCGCCCGAGGTAACCGGCGGCGACCATCTCCTTCAACAGCGGCGCCGGTCGGTACTTCGGATCGTTGAAGTCTGCGTAGAAAACGTTCATGACCGCAAGCATCACGTCGAGGCCGATCATGTCGGCGAGCGCGAGCGGGCCGATCGGATGGTTGCAGCCGAGCCGCATCCCATTGTCGATGTCCTCCGCGGATGCGAGTCCCTCCTGCAGCACGAAGATCGCCTCGTTGATCATCGGGCACAGCACACGATTGACGACGAACCCCGGGCTGTTGCGCACGACGATCGGCGTCTTGCCGAGTCGCTTGGCGAACGCCTGAACCGTGGCGATCGTTTCGTCGGACGTCTGCAGGCCGCGTATCAGCTCGACCAGCGCCATCATCGGCACCGGGTTGAAGAAATGCATGCCGACGAACCGATCGGGCCGGGTGATGACCGCCGCGAGCTGCGTGATGGAGATCGACGATGTATTCGACGCGATCACCGCGTCCGCTTTGGCGATCGCGTCGACCTGTTTCAGGATGCGGAGCTTGAGCTCCAGATTCTCGGTCGCGGCCTCGATGACGAGCCCGCACCGCGCGAGCGCACCGTAGTCGGTCCTGCCCTCGATGCGGCCGATCGCTGCGGCGCGCGCATCCGCGGTGATTTTTTCCTTCTTCTCGAGTCGCTCCAGGCTGCTGCGGATGGCAGCGAGGCCCCGTTCGACGGCGTCTTGTGCGACGTCGATCAAGCAGACGTCGACGCCGGTGGTGGCGCACGCCTGCGCGATGCCGCTGCCCATCGTTCCGGCGCCGATGACGCCTACGCGCTCGATCTCCATCGCAGTCCCAGCATAACCGACGGAAAGAGGATTTATTATGCCTCGCCTGCCACGACCAGCCGGGGCATTCGACGATCCGAGACGTAACCGTGTGCTGCGCTGCCTACGCGCTCGCGCGCCGCTTTGTACGTTGCGTTTGGATGGGCGTGTGAGTGTCTTTGCGTGCCGAGGCGATACGCGGCGGCGCGGTTCGAAGACCCGCGATGAATGCGTCGACGAGCGCCGCGGCCGACGCGGCGAGATCGTAGGCGGCGGGGTCGAGGACCCAGTTGTTCATGATGCCGCCGATGTACGCGTGCATCGCCTGCGTTGCCAGCGCGGTGTCGGTGTCGACCGGCAACTGGCCTGAGGCGACCGCCTGCTGCATGACGCTTTCGACGTGCACCAGACAATGCCGGCGCTCGCTTCGCTTGCGCTCGGTGATCGATGGAATGCCCGCCGTATGCTCGCTTTCGTGCAGCATCACCTCGAACACCGCCTGCGCACGCGGATCGCAGGCCAGACGTGACAATGCAGCGACCGCCAGTTCTCTCAAAGCCCCGAGCGGATCGGCATGTCTCGCGGCGCCCGCTTCGCTCAGCATCCTTTCGAGCGGCAGCATGGCGCGTTCGCACATCGCCGAGCAAAGATGCGATTTGTCGCGAAAATGCCAGTACACGGCACCTCGCGTGACCCCCGCTGCACCGGCCACCTGCGCGAGCGAACTGCGCGCAACGCCGCGCTCGCGAAAGATCTTTTCCGCGGCGTCCAGCAGCTGTTCGCGCGTGATCGCCGCGTCCGCTTTGGTCCTGCGTGCCATTGCATCCGGGCCTTTACAAACAGTCGCGATTGTATGTATTCTCTCGCCCTCGCACAAGGCGCACCGCAGCAATCCCGCGCCGCTTTCCCAGGGAGCCCCGTCAATGCCCTTCGCGCAGCGTTCAATATTCGGTTTCTTTGCGTTGCTGGTCGCCGCGGTTGTCGCCGGTTGCGGTCAATCCAAGCAGCAGGCCGGCGGTTTCCACGGATTCCCGCCCGCCGAAGTGGTCGTGCAGTCGGCGACCCCTCATACGTTTCCCGTGACGTTCGAGTACATCGGGCAGACGCAAGGCTCGAAGGACGTCGAGGTGCGTGCGCGCGTGACGGGCATCATCGAGAAGCGGCTGTTCGAGGAAGGCGCGTCGGTCAAAGCCGGGCAGCCGCTCTTCATCATCGACGCGCGCCAGTACCAGGCGCAGGTCGCAGCGGCGAATGCCGATGTCGCGCGCGC
>JAICVH010000540.1 GCA_025935435.1 Burkholderiales bacterium | reverse complement strand
CATTGACGCGAATACCGTCACCGCCGAGTTCGATCGACAGCGATTTCGTAAAGCCGATCACCGCCCACTTGGACGCGGAATAGGGCGTGCGCAGCGGGAATCCGAACCGGCCCGCGGCGGACGACAGATTGACGATGCTCGGATTCCGGCTTCGCCGAAGGTGCGGAATCGCGAGTCGTGCGCAGTGGAACTGGCCGGTGATGTTGACGGCGAGCGTGCGTTCCCATGCCTCGGGAGCCACGTCTTCGCAGCGCGCGGTCGGTCCCGCGATGCCGGCATTGTTGACCAGCACGTCCAGGCCGCCGAGCGTTTCGGCGACCCCCTCGAACATCGCCGCGACCTGCGTGCGATCGGCCACATCGCAGACGCTGCGCAAAACCTGTGGGTCACTGCGCGCGAGTCGATCGAGCGCCTCGCGGTCGACGTCCGATACGTAGACGCGTGCGCCCTCGCTTACGAACGCGCGCGCCGTGGCCAGTCCGATGCCGCTCGCGCCGGCGGTTATCAATACACGCAAACCGGTTAGTTGAAGGTCCATGCTGCTCTCCCCGCGGCGTACCACCGCACGGAAGAATATACGGGGAAGGCGGGCGGCGGAACGCAACTTGCAGCGCAATCGTCACCAGCCCCGCGTGGGAAGCGCGATCGATCGTGACTCCTTGATTCCCGCGCACTTTTCAATGCGCCTCCCGCCGGCGCGCCGTTCGCCGCGGTCGTTGCGTGAGCGATGGACTGAAAAAGCTACAAACGAAGCCCGATCCTCCCGTGAAAACGTCTCCCACCTACCTCGAACGCAAGCATCGCGAGATTGCATTGATCGATGCGTGCCTCGCCACGCCGTTGAACTTCGAACCGCCGGATTCCGCGGAGGCGGTGATCCAGCGGAAGTTCAAGCTCGCCGGCGCGTTGCGTGCCGAACGTTCGCTCGAAAGCTGGGCCATCACCGAAACCGCGCGACCCGAGGCGCAGCGCTGGCGCTCCGGCGCGTATCGATTCAGCTACGAATATCAGCGCGCCGACCTGCACGTGCGCGGTCCCGCCCTCTACGACATCACCGATGCCGTGGACGGGCGTGTCCGGCAGGAGACCGTCTACACAGGATCGGGCATGAGTGCGATCGCAGCCATCGTCACCGCGTTGATTCGCCTGCGCGGGCCGCTGGAAGTGATCGCGCCGCGGGGATGCTACGGCGAAACGCGCGAGCTCTTCGAGAGCCTGAAAGAGCGCGTCACCATCGTGCCGAGCGAGCAACGGAACGAGCGCCCCCGGAAAGCAGCAGGCCGTACCCGCGTCCTGCTGATCGACTCGTGCGTTGCCGAGAATTTCGGCGATTACCGCGCCGCGCTCGATGAGAGCGACGTCGTCGTCTTCGACACCACCTGCTTCTGGCAGGATTCCGCGCGCATCCGCATCGTCGTCCGCTCGGTGTTGGGCGCAGGACTTCCGATGGCGCTCGTACGGAGCCACGCGAAGCTCGATTCCCTCGGCATCGAATACGGGCGACTCGGATCCGTCGTCCTCGCATGGCGCCCGGTGGACACCCGACAGGCGTGGATGCGTAGGCTCCTGCGCGCGACCGAGGACTCGGTGCGCCTGTATGGCGTCGCCGCGATTCCCGCGCATTTCCCGCCGTTCACCGGCACCGCGCAGTACCGCGCCTGCAGCCGTGCGCGCACGGCGACGATTATCCGCAACACGCGCCGCATGGCGCGGGAACTGTCGTTGCGCATGCCCGGTAACTGCGCGATCCGGACGTTCCAGCACGGACTTTATTTCGCGCTCGTGCCAAATGACGATCCGACCATCGACGACGTCAAGCGCGCCGCGGCCGCGTTGAGCGCCGCGCTCGGACATCAAAAGCTGCCGCTGAAACACGCAGGGTCGTTCGGATTCGATTTCGTCGCCGTCGAGTGGTTTTTCGATCCGACGCTGCAGCGCAACCTGCTGCGGATTGCCGGCGCCGATCTTCCAGCGTCGCTGATCGATCGCATCGTCGATGCAGTCGAGCAGTGGTGGTCGGCACACCGTAAGAGCACGCCATTACGCACGACTGCCCTTGGCGTCACGGAACGTGCGGTGAGGCCCGAATGAATCACGGCAGCTTCGTGCCCTTGCCCGGGACGCCGGAATCGTGCTGGGTCGCGAGTGCCCCGCAGACGCGCTACGACCGTTACGAACGATCCGATCGCGCGGACGTCGCCGTCATCGGCGGCGGCATCGTCGGGTTGACGTCGGCGTGGCTGCTGACCGAGGCGGGCTATGCGGTGACGTTGCTGGAAGCGCGCAGCGTGGGGCAGCAGGTGACCGGACGCTCGACGGCGAAGATCACCGCGCAGCACGCGCTCATCTACCGGGAGCTGATCGACAGGTTCGGTCTGGAACGCGCCCGGCTCTACGCGGAAGCGAACCACAGCGGCGTCGAGCTGATCGCCGCGCTCGCAGCGAAACTGCGGATCGACTGCGACCTGGTGCGCAAGGATGCCTACGCGTATACGCATCGCTCGCAGCGGATGGCCGCGATCGAAGCCGAAGCGAACGCTGCGCGCGACCTCGGCTTCAACGCGGAAATCGTGACGCCTGCCCCGCTACCGTTCACGACGGCCGGTGCGCTCCGGTTTACGAACCAGGCGCAATTCAATCCGGCGCAGT
>JAICVH010000120.1 GCA_025935435.1 Burkholderiales bacterium | reverse complement strand
CGCGCGAAAGCCACAGCGCACGAGCAGTCGCTCGATCCGTTCGCGCGCGTCGCCGGGTGGCAGCGGCGAGAACTTGTTGAAAATCGGCGCGATGATCGTCGGATAGAGCACGAGCACGAGCAGTTGAAACCCCATCCAGGCAACCCATGCAAACAGCCACCACCACGCACCCGCGCTGCGCATAAGCGACAGAACGAGGAGCGCGAGCGGCAGGCCGAGCAGCGCGCCGACGGCGATGCCTTTCACGAGATCGGTGAGCCACAGCTGCAACGTCGAGCGGTTGAACCCGAACCGCTCTTCGATTCGAAACGTGCGCCACCACGTAAACGGCAGCGCCGATGCGCCGCCGATCAATGCGACGGCAACGAGCAGCAGCAGATCCCGCAGCAGCGGTGCAATCGAAAGCGACTCCGTCACGGCGAGAATCCACGCGAGACCCCCGCCGAGCGTGACCGCGAGCAGAACCAGCGCGTCGACGATCGTTTCGAGCATGCCGAGGCGCTGTTTCGCAATCGTGTAGTCCGCGGCCTTGCGGTGCGCATTCGTGTCGACGCGGGCGGCGAAAGCGGACGGTGTCGCATTCCGATGCGCGCGCACGTGCGCGATCTGCCGCATGGCGAGCCACAACCGAACCGCAAGTGAGGTTCCGAGCGCAATACCGAAGAGCAAGGTGAAAGAGGAGGCCACGTGATGCGAGCGCCGGTCGGACGAGACGCGCATGCTAAATTGACTGCGTCATTTTACGCCCCGCTGACCCATGCCTCAGGATCCCAATCGGCTGATCTGGATCGACCTCGAAATGACGGGCTTACGTCCGGACACCGATCGCATCCTCGAAGTCGCGCTCGTCGTCACCGATCATGCACTCGAAATCGTCGCGCAGGCGCCGGTCTACGTCATTCATCAGCATGCGAGCGTGCTCGACGGCATGGACGCGTGGAACCAGTCGACGCACGGGCGTTCGGGCCTGATCGACAAGGTGAAGGCGGCGACCGTGACCGAGGCCGACGTCGAGCGGGCCGCGCTGGACTTCCTGCGCGCGCACGTGCCCGCGAAGGCGTCGCCGATGTGCGGCAACACGATCTGCCAGGATCGACGGTTTCTCGCGCGCTTCATGCCGGCGCTGGAGGACTGGTTTCATTACCGCAATCTCGACGTCTCGACGCTCAAGGAACTCGCGCGCCGGTGGCGACCTGATCTGATGAAGGGCATACCCAAGGAGGGAAAGCACGAGGCGCTCGCCGACATCCTCGAATCGATCGATGAGCTGCGCTACTACCGCGATCACTTCCTGGATGTTGGCCGTCGGCCGCTGACGGCGTGAAGTTCTGCAGTCACTGCGGCTCCGCGCGCATCACGCAGCGAGTGCCGGAAGGCGATACGCTGCCGCGCCACGTCTGCGCCGACTGCGGCACCATCCATTACCAGAACCCGAAGATCGTCGTCGGCTGCCTGCCGGTATGGGACGACCGGATTCTGCTGTGCAAACGCGCCATCGAACCGCGCTACGGGTTGTGGACGCTTCCCGCCGGCTTTCTGGAGAACGGCGAGACGCTTGCGAGCGGCGCGCTGCGCGAAACGCTCGAAGAAGCACATGCGCGCGTCGAATTGGGTGAGCTCTACACGATCATCAGCCTGCCGCAGATCAACCAGGTCTACATGATGTTCCGCGCACGCCTGCTCGACACGGCCTTCGGTGCGGGGACGGAGAGCCTCGACGTTCAACTGTTCGACGAGGCCGCCATCCCTTGGGAAGCGCTCGCGTTCCGAACCATCGCGCGCACGCTCCGCAATTATTTTCTCGATCGGCGGTTGGCCACGTTCAAGTTGCATGTCACCGCCATCGAGCGGCGCGCGCCGCTGACTCCGGATCTGCTCGCGGCCGGCTGAGGGTTCCGTTGAAACCGGGCGCAGCGGGCTTCCGGTACACTTTGCCTCTGCACATTAGAAAAACCCGGAGGAGAACGAGCATGACGACGTTATTGCGGCGCGTGGCGCCGGCGGCGACCCTCGCATTGCTGGCCATGCTCGCGTCACCGGTTTTCGCGCAGCAGCCGGACAAGATTTCGATCACGACCGGTGGCACAGGTGGTGTCTACTATCCACTCGGCGGCGGCATGGCCAACGTGCTGTCGAAGTCGGTGCCGGGCTTGCAAGTGACGGCGGAAGTGACCGGCGGCTCGGTCGATAATCTGAAGCTGATCGGGTCCGGGAAGTCCGAGGTCGGCTTTGCAATGGTCGATGCGGCCCACGACGCCGCGCAGGGCCTCGACAAGTTCAAGGGCAACAAGGTACCGGCAAAGACGCTGATGGTGCTGTATCCGAACCGCATGCAGGTGGTCACCCTGGAAGGCACGGGCATCAACACGCTCGCCGACCTGAAAGGCAAGCGCGTGTCCACCGGCTCGCCGGGAAGTGGCGTCGAAGTGATGACGTTGCGCGTGCTCGAGGCGATGGGCATCGACCCGAAGAAGGACATCAAGCAGGAACGCCTCGGCGCCGCGGAATCCGTCAATGCAATCAAGGATCGCAAGATCGATGCGTTCTTCTGGGTCGGTGGCGTCCCGACCGCCGCGCTGACCGACCTCGCCGCGACGCCTGGCATCAAGATGAAGCTGATCGACCATGCGGAGGTCGTCGACGCGATGAACAAGAAGTATGGTCCGCTGTACGTGAAGGCAACGATCGCGCCGGGCAGCTACGCGGGACAGGACAAGCCGGTGTCGAACATCGACGTGTGGAACATCCTGGTCGCGACGGACAAGATGAGCGACAAGATGGCCTACGATATCGTGAAGACGCTGTTCGAGAAAAAGGCCGACCTGGTCGCTGTCCACAAGGAAGCCGAGAACATCGATCTCAAGAACCAGGCGATTACCACACCGCTGCCGTTCCATCCTGGCGCGAAGAAGTACCTCGAGGAAAAAGGCATCAAGATCCAATAACGTTTACGCCGCGCGGCGGCCGCGCACGCCGCGCCGTTCCGCTGCGCTATCGCACCGGTCGACGGACCAACTGGGAGCCGTCTGACGATGACCGCCGCTGCGGAACAGACGGGAGTCGGTGACGGCACGGTCACCGAGGAACAGCTCCGCAAAGCGGAAGCGTTCATCGAGGAAGAAGAGGGTGCGGTCAGCCGTTTTCGCGGCTGGCTCGGACAGCTCACGACGGTGCTGCTCGTCGTCATGAGCGTCTTCCACATGTACGCCGCCGTCGAGATCGTGCCCGCGCAGGTCCTGCGCCCTGTGCACGTCGGCTTCATCCTGCTGCTCGTATTCCTGCTGTTCCCGATTGCGCCGCGCTACCGGAACCGACTGATGTGGTGGGACATCGTGTGCGCCTCGATCGGCGTCGCCACCATCGTGTACCTGTTGCAGGGCGGCGATGACTTCTGGGATCGCAATACGACCCCGACCGACACGGACGTCCTGTTCGGCGCCGCGTTTGTTCTGCTGGTGCTGGAGGCCTGCCGCCGCACGTCCGGCTGGATCATTACGTTCGTGGTCGCAAGCTTCCTCGCGTACGGCTTCGCGGGACCGTGGCTTCCGGGACAGTGGGCCCATCGCGGCTATGACGTGGCGAGCCTCACCGGGTTCATGTACCAGACGCTCGAAGGCATTTTCGGCACGGCGGTCGATGTCTCGTCGTCGCTGATCATCCTCTTCACCATCTACGGTGCGTTCCTGCAGCATTCGGGCGCCGGCAAGTTCTTCCTCGATTTCAGTTTTGCGGCGATGGGCGGCCAGCATGCCGGCGCGGGACGCACCGTGGTGCTTTCGTCGTTCCTTCTCGGCGGTCCGTCGGGATCCGGTGTCGCGACGACCGTCACGATCGGCTCGGTCGCATGGCCGATGCTCGCGCGCTCGGGCTATGGCCAGGAGGCGGCCGGCGGTTTGCTCGCCGCGGGCGGGCTCGGCGCGATCATTTCACCGCCGGTGCTCGGTGCCGCCGCGTTCCTGATCGCGGAGTTCCTGAAGATCGGCTATCTCGACGTCATCCTCATGGCGACGATACCGACAGCGTTGTATTACATCTCGTTGTTCCTGATGGTCGAGCTCGACGTGCGCAAGTTCGGCATGCGCGACGTTCCGATCCAGACGACCGAGACGGTCGCGTCGCTGACGCGCCGGTATTGGTTCCACTTCGTTTCGCTGATCGCGATCGTCGTATTCCTGGTGCTCGGGTTCTCTCCGCTGCTGTCGGTGTTCTGGGCGACGATCGTCACGTTCGCGGTGAGCTTCCTCGATCGCGCGAGCGCGATGATGCCGCGGAAGGTCGTCACTGCCTTGAAGGACGGTTCGCTGCAAGTGCTGAACGTTGCGGCGACCTGTGCTGCGGCGGGCCTCATCGTCGGCGTGGTCGCGAAGACCGGACTCGGGCTCAAGTTCAGCGCAATCGTCATCGATTACGCCGGAGGAAGCCTGTTCTTGACGGCGCTGTACACGGCGCTGATCGTCTGGATCGTCGGCCTCGCCGTGCCGGTCACGGCCAGTTACATCATCTGTGCGGTGATCGCCGCGCCAGCGCTGATCAAGCTCGGCGTGCCCGATTTCGCCGCGCACATGTTCATCTTTTATTACGCGGTTCTCTCCGAAGTGTCACCGCCGACGGCGCTGTCGCCGTTCGCTGCTGCCGCAATCACCGGCGGAAATCCGTACAAGACGACGCTGCAGGCGTGGAAGTACACGCTGCCCGCATTTGTGGTTCCGTTTGTGTTCGTGCTCGACCCCGCCGGCGTAGGGCTGCTGCTCAAGGCACCGCCGAACGGATCATGGCCGCAGGTCGCTTGGATCGCGGTCACCGCGTGTCTCGGCATCGCGGCGCTCGCCACCGGAACGCAGGGTTGGCTCGTGCGACGCTGTGGCCCAATCGAGCGCGTGATCTTGATCATCGCCGGACTCGCGCTTGTTTACCCGGCTCCAGCGAGCGACATCGCCGGCCTGATCGGCGTCGCTGCCGTGTTGTTGTGGCAGCGGCTGCGGCGCGCCGTGCCCGCCTGATCGCCGGCGTCCGCCGCAGCTATTTGAGAACGCCCACTTCGCGGTAATACTTCTCGGCGCCGGGATGCAGCGGAATCGGCATTCCGGTCACTGCATCACCAATGTTGGTGTCCTTCGCAGCCGGATGCGCCGCGGCGAGCTGGTCGAGATTCGTCCACAATGCCTTGGTTATCGCGTAGACCGTATCGCTGTCCACGCCATCGTGCGTGACCAGGAAGTTCTGAAGTGCAACGGTCGCGGTCGCGTCGGTCTGCCCGCGATAGGTGTTCGCGGGAATCGTCGCCGGCAGGTACGCCGGATCGTTGATCTTGCGCACGATTGCGGCAGGAATGGTCACGACAACGATATCCACCGACCTCGCCAGGTCACGCAGGCCGGAGACGCCGAGCGCACCGGACTGCAGCGTAGCGTCGAGCCTACGCTCCTTCATCAGCTCGACCGACTCGCCAAAAGGCAGGTAATCGACCTTGCCGAGGTCGCGGTACCGAACACCCGCGGCCGCGAAGATCGCTCGCGCATTGCGCTCGACGCTTGACTTCTGCACACCCACAGAAACTCTTTTGCCGTTGAGATCGGCGAGCGTCCGGATGCCGGCATCCGCGCGGGCGACGATTTGAACGTAATTCGGAAACAGCGTCGCGATGCCGCGCAACCGCTTCTGCGGCGACGCGAAACCTGCCTGCTCGTCACCCTTCCAAGCCGCGGAAAGCGAGTCGCCGAGCGTGAAGGCGACCTCACCACGACCCGCCTGCAACAACGTCAGGTTTTCCGCGGATCCGTTGGTCGCCTGAACCGATGTTTTCAGTGACGGCAATGCCTTGCCAATGATGCGGGCGAGCGCGGTGCCGAGCGGATAGTAGGCGGTGCTCGTCCGCCCCGTGAGGACATCGAGCGTGTCGGCGGCAAAGGCAAGCGGCGCAGACGACGATATCGCTGCAGCAACCAGCACGCAACCGAAGCTCCTGCGAATCACGCCGCCGTGACGATCGACACGTTCGCGTCGGAGAGCGCGCGATGGAGCTGATCGACGTGGTCGTGTCCGGTCGTTTCGACGACGCAGACGACGCGCACCTCCGAGAGATTCGGTCCCGCGAACGCGCGATCGTGCACGATTTCCTTGATCGATGCACCCGCCGAGGCGATGACTTCCGCGAGGCGTGCGAGGCCGCCCGGCCGGTCGCTGATTGACACGGTGAAGCGCGTCAGGCGACCGTCGGCGACGAGGCCGATCTCGATGACGCGATCGAGCGTCGTCAGGTCGATGTTGCCGCCGCACAGCACCAGTACCACCCGTTTGCCTTTGAGCGCGTCGAGTTTTCCGGCGAGGAACGCGGCGAGCGGCGCAGCGCCCGCGCCCTCGACGACGCTCTTTTCGAGTTCGATCAGACGCAACACGGCGAGTGCAATCGTCGCTTCATCGACGGTGACCACGTGATCGACGACCCGCCGAAGAATCTGGAAGGGACGCCAGCCGGCCTGCGTCACCGCCAATCCATCCGCGAGCGTGTGCGATAGCGTGACGGGTACCGGGTGTCCAGCCGCGAGAGCTGCGGTCAGGCACGCCGCGTGATCGGGCTCGACGCCGACAACGCGCACCGACGGCTTGCGCGCCTTCATCACCGTGCCGATGCCGGCGAGCAGGCCGCCGCCGCCAATGGGCGCAACGATCGCCTCGACGTCGGGTGTCTGCTCGAGGATTTCGAGCGCGATCGTTCCCTGTCCGGCAATCACATTGGCGTTGTCGAACGGATGGATGAACGTGAGCCCGTCTCGCGCCGCGATCGCTTCCGCTTCGACACGCGCCTCGGACAGGTCGGCGCCGCTCAACACGATCGTTGCGCCGAGCTGCCTGCAGTTGCTCACCTTCATCAGCGACGCAAACTTCGGCATCACGACGGTGACCGGAATGCCGAGAAGCGCGCCGTGGTATGCGACCCCCAACGCGTGGTTTCCGGCCGACGCGGCGATCACGCCGCGCCGTCGCTGCTCCGGCGCGAGCTGCAACAGCGCATTGCGCGCGCCACGCTCCTTGAAGCTGCCGGTGCGCTGCAGGTAGTCGAGCTTGCAGTACACGTGCGCGCCGGTCAGCTGTGACAGCGGAATCGACTCGACGCACGGCGATTCGTAGATACCGCCCGCAATTCGTGCGCGCGCCGCGTCG
>JAICVH010000520.1 GCA_025935435.1 Burkholderiales bacterium | reverse complement strand
GCGGGATGCAATGTGCCGAAAGTCGAGTCTGACCCTACTTCTGCCGACCCTACCTTTCGGCGAGCGCGCGCGCGAGAATATCCTTGGACGCTGCACTCGGCGGCAGCATGCCGAATGCAGCGCCACCGAAGCAAACGCGATTGAGGCGTGATTCGCAGAACGCGTCGGCGACGAACGACGGGGCTTGCCGGATCAATTGCGCGCCGCAGACGGTCAGCGCGATCGCCTGAGCGACACGCCGAGCCATGCCGGGATCGTCTTTCGCCTCGTGCAGCAGGGTGTCCAAGGCGCTCACCTGCGCGTCGTAAAGACGGTTGACGCCGAGCGCGGATGCAAGCGTTTCGTGCAGTGCATCGATGACATCGGGTTCGCGCTGGAGCGCGCGCAACACGTCGAGGGACACGATGTTCCCCGATCCTTCCCAGATCGAGTTGACGGGCGCCTCGCGATACGCGCGCGCCAATGGCAACTCCTCGATGTAGCCATTCCCGCCGAGCGCTTCCATGGCTTCCGCCGTGACCGTCGACGCGCGTTTGCATACCCAGTATTTCGCGGCCGGCGTGACGATGCGCGCGGCCGCATGTGACGGCTGGCCGGGGCCGTCTTCGAGCGCGCGCGCCAGATAAAGCGCGAGGACCATCGCCGCTTCGCTTTCGAGCGCGACGTCCGCAAGCACGTTCGCCATCAACGGCTGCTCGATGAGCCGCCTGCCGAAGGTGGTTCGATGTCGAGCGTGATGCAACGCCCACGTCAACGCACCGCGCATGATGCCCGCGCTGCCAATCACACAGTCGAGACGCGTGAGCTGGACCATTTCGAGAATCGTTGCGATGCCGCGTCCCGGCTCGCCAACGGGCCACGCCAGTGCGCGTTCGAATCGCACCTCGGCGGACGCATTGGAGCGGTTGCCGAGCTTGTCTTTCAGCCGGTCGATGAAAATGGCATTGCGGCGTCCATCGGGCGCGATCCGTGGCAGCAGAAAGCAGCCGAGCCCCTGCGGCGTCTGCGCGAGCACGAGGTGGCCGTCGCATTGCGGCGCGGAGAAGAACCACTTGTGACCGGTGATGCGTGCGGCACCGTCGGTATCCGGTTCTGCGAACGTCACGTTGGCGCGCACGTCGGAACCGCCCTGGCGCTCGGTCATGCCCATGCCGATCAGCGCCGAGCGTTTGTCGGCGACCGGTATGGCGCGCGCGTCGTAGTCGCTGGCGAGCAGACGTGGCAGCCACGTATCACTCGCGCCCGGTATCGTCGCGGCGTGGCGCATGATGAGCGGCGCACCCGCGAACGTCATCGTCAGCGGGCATTGCGTTCCGTTTTCGACCTGCGCGTGCAGGTAATACATCGCCGCGCGTGCGACCTGCGCACCGACACGCGGCGCTTGCCACGGCGCGCAATGTTCGCCAACTGCCGATGCGCGCTGCATCAGCGCATGCCATGCCGGGTCGAACACAACGTCGTCGATGCGCTCGCCGTAACGATCGTGCGTGCGGAGCGTGGGCGCGTTGCGATTCGCCGCGTCGGCAAGTGCGAAGGTGTCGGCGCTACCGAGCGTCGTTCCCCAGGCGTCGAGTTGTGGCGTGGCGAACCCGCCGCCGTTGCGCGTCAGCGCTTCCTGCAGCGCAACGTCGATCGCAAACAGGTTTCGGCCTTCGAAGGGTGGCGGCTGGTTCGCCGCGCTGCTTCGCTGCGGATCGCGGACGATCACGAACGCGGCGGCCGCACGGCGGATTTCGGCCGGAACACCTTGCAGATGTCCTCATGCGTTTCGACGTACGGCCCGCCGATAAGATCCAGGCAATAGGGCACCGCAGGAAACACACCGTCGAGCGTCTCCTTGATCGCTTTCGGCTGTCCGGGAAGATTCAGGATCAGCGCGCGTCCGCGTACGACGCCGACCTGCCGCGACAGGATCGCCGTCGGCACGAAACGCAGACTCACCTGGCGCATCTGTTCGCCGAACCCCGGCAGCACCTTGTGCGCGACTGCAACGGTTGCTTCGGGCGTGACGTCACGGGGTGCCGGGCCGGTGCCGCCGGTCGTCAACACGAGATCGCAGTTAACGGCGTCGACGAGTTCGATCAGCGTGCGCTCGATCGTCGACTGCTCGTCGGGAACGAGGCGCGTCTCGAAGCGGTACGGCGTCGCGAGAGCCGCTTCGAACCAGGCCGTCAGTCCGGGCAGACCCTGATCCACGTACACGCCGGACGACGCACGGTCCGAAATCGACACGAGGCCAACGACGAGTGCGCGGTCGACGTCGCTCATCGTGCGTGCTCGTCGATGATGCGCTTCAACGCGCGAAACAGCGCCCGCGAATGGTGCGGCGCCGTGCCGCGCGCACGCTCGTCACGTGCCTCCGCCGCGAGTTTCGCCAGTGATTCGCCGGACGCATTCGGATACGCGTCGACGAACGCCTGAACACCTTCCGGACCCGCAAGCGCGCGATCGCGCCACTGCTCGACCAGCGCGAACTGGGCGCGTTCGCGCTCCGGGCCCTGAGCGAAGCGCGCAAGCGCCACACGCAGCGGCTCAGGATCAACGTCGCGCATCAGCCGGCCGATGTACTGCAACTGGCGGCGTTTCGCCTCGTGGCGCGTGATCGTTCGCGCGAGCGCGATCGCGTCCACCAACTGCTCGGGCAGGTCGAGCGTCGCAAGGCGCTTCGGATCGAGCGCGATCAGCGCAACCCCGAGCTGCTGCAACGCATGCATGTC
>JAICVH010000561.1 GCA_025935435.1 Burkholderiales bacterium | reverse complement strand
TACAGGGCTCGTCACCAACTTGGCACGACCCGAGCGTAACGTCACGGGCTTGTCGCTGGCGCTGGTGGAACTCGCCGGAAAGACCGTCGAGCTTCTTCGGGAAACATTACCGCGCAGCACGCGGTTCGGCTGCCTCGTGCACAGCGAGGATCCGCTACATCGCGACTTTCTCGCCGAGGCTAAGTTATCGGCGACCCGACTTGGTCTCCAGTTCACACCCGCCATTCTGAGTGGCGCTCAAGAACTCGATGCGGCGCTGGGCGCTCTCGCACGCGAACGAGTTGGGGGCGTTGTCGTGCAGCCCATCTTCACGTTGGCCTCTGAGATGCTGTCCACTGTGGTCAAGCTCACGTTCCAGTATCGATTGCCCGCCGTGTCCGGTCTGCGGCGTTTCGCCGAAGCGGGCGGCCTGGTGGCTTATGCGTCCGAATTCAGCGATCTGCCGAAGCGCGCTGCCATCTACGTTGACAAGATTCTCAAAGGTGCAAAGCCAGGTAGTTTGCCCGTTGAGCAACCAACGCGGTTCCAACTGGTTTTTAATCTCAGGACCGCCAAGACGCTTGGCGTCACGATTCCGCGGCCATTGTTGTTACGAGCAGATGAGCTCATCGAATAGGGTCGTGCAACGGGACCGCGAGCCGCGCACATCGAACGCCGCATCGGAGGTAAAGAGGACACTGCAATGACGACGTCGACTGTGAAACCCGGATTTGATGAGACGGAGGTCCGCGAGACCTTGCATTCGCTTGTCGGAACCCTTGAGGACGCCGATTTGAAGAAGCGGGCCTACGCATACACCGAGGACGCTACCTTTCTCATGTCCGGGGCTGCTCCGGTTCACGGTCGCGAAGAGATGTTTCGTCGCCTCGAAACCGGCACATTATTGTCTTCGATCAAGATCACGCCACGTACGATCGAAGGCGACGGCCGTTTCGCGTACGTCTATGGCGACTTCGCTTGCCTGGCCGGCCCCACGCATACCGGTCCCGGAACACCGATGTCGCTTTACTTTCTGATGGTGCTGCGCAAGGAGCCGGACGGCGCGTGGAGAATTGCGCGGGAGTTTCTTTGTCCCGTCGCTCAGCCAAGCAATGCGATCAACGACGCCTAACCAGGGGCAAAGGCGCGCCGGCACATGCCTTCTACTCAGCCGCCGCGTCGTCGTCGCCGCCGTTACGTTCGACGGTAGGCGTCACTCGGACGTCTGAGACATTGGCAGCGGCGTGCGCATATCCGGAAGGAAATCTTGCGTCAACGAGGTGATCCAGTGATAGGCCGACGAAAGTTCGTAACCATCGTTGCCAGTACATGTTTGCTCGAGCCGCTCACAGTTCGTTCACAGCCAGTGGGCAAGGTTTTTACAATAGGATTGTTGCTTCCCTGGGACGAACCAACACCACGAAGTCGGGAGGGTGTCGAGGCCCTTTTTGCTGGTCTCGGCGATCTAGGCTGGGTCGAGGGAAGGAATATCAAGATTGAAACCCGCTTTGCGGGCGTGTATCCGCAGCGCCAGCGGCAACGCGCTGCCGAACTTAAGGCGCTTCCCGTTACGCTGATCCTTGCGCTCGGCACAGCACCCATCCGCGCGGCGCGCGACGGTGCTCCCGGTGTGCCGATCGTCATGGTCAATGCGGGAGACCCCGTAGGTGCAGGATTAGTGGCCAGCCTGTCCCGCCCGGGCGGCGACCTGACCGGCACTTCGGCCGCGGGGGAAGAGGTTCTTGCCAAACAAGTGGAGCTATTGTCGGCTGCCGTCCCGCGACTCAAGAGGGTCAGCGTTCTGATGAACAGCGCCAATCCTGCCAACGAATTCTTCTTTGGCGCGATGTCGGAGCGCGCAAAGACTCTTGGCACGCGCCTTGATCGTATCGACGTCGCATCGGAAGGCGAACTTGACGCCGCCATTGCCCGCGCCAAAGGTGGTGCGCTCGTAGTCAATGGCGATCCGATGTTCTTTAGACACCGTGTCCGCATCATCGAGATGACGCTCCGCTCCGAGGTGCCATCCATTTACGGCGGACGTGAATATGTCGTCGCCGGCGGTCTGATGTCCTACCTTTCGTCCAATCAATGGCACTGGCGCAGTGCCGCCGGATTCGTCGACAAGATTCTCAAGGGCGCGAAGCCCGCCGATATCCCGGTGGAGCAGCCAACGAAGTTCGAGTTGGCGATCAACCTGAAGACCGCAAAGGCGCTCGGCATCACAATTCCGCAATCGCTGTTGCAGCGCGCGGATGAGGTAATTCAATAATTGCTCGTCGCGAGCAGTTCGTGGCAGTCACTGGCCGCCTAACCACGCGCTCAACCGCACCCCCGGGCATGCGGCTTCTTGCTCGTGTGCGTCGGTGGCCGCGCGCTGTTAGCTTGTCCGGGTAGGCCGCACAACTCCACGTCCGAGGCAACATGCAAGAACTTCTCTCGCTCGGTGCAGTCCTTGGCGCGTTGGCCGTCGGTGTCATCAGTCCAGGGCCGAGCTTTGTCATGGTGGCCAAGGAAGCAGTGTCCGTGTCTCGCGCTAACGGAGTGGCGGCCGCCT
>JAICVH010000074.1 GCA_025935435.1 Burkholderiales bacterium | reverse complement strand
GGCCAGACGCGCTACGCGCTCGCACTGAAGCACAACGAGCAGTTCCGGCCGTGGCTCGGCGGCTTCGTCAACATCAACAAGGTGTCCGACGACAAGTATTTCGCCGACTTCGCGGATCGCATCGCCGTCACGTCGCAGAAGACATTGCCGCGCGAGGCAGGACTCGTCGCGACGTTCGGCCCGTGGTCGGTGCTCGCGCGCGCACAGAGCTTCCAGACGCTGCAGGATCCGAACGCGCCCGTCGTGCCGCCTTACAACCGGCTCCCCCAGATCCTCGGCTCGCTGAACGAGACCGACTGGATGGGCCTCACGTGGAGCGGCAACGGCGAATATGCGCGCTTCACGCAGGATCAGCTCGCACCGACCGGCGAGCGTTTCGTGCTGTACCCGACCGCCGCATGGCAGCGGCAGGGTGCTGCGTGGTTCTTCACGGCGCGCGCGGGCGTTCACCTGCGTGAATACATGCTGGATCGCACGACCCCTGCGCTGCCCGAACGGCATCCGGGCTATGCAATCCCGATCACGAGCCTCGACGCCGGACTCGTGTTCGAGCGCGAGCTCTCGGTGCTGAACACGCCGCTGACGCAAACGCTCGAGCCGCGCGCGTTCTATGTCTACATCCCGTACAAGGACCAGAAGGAAGCGCCCGTCTTCGATACGGCGCTCGACGACTTCAACTTCTCGCAGCTGTTCACGGAAAACCGCTACATCGGCAACGATCGCATCGGTGACGCGAACCAGTTGACGCTCGCGCTGACGTCGCGGTTCCTCGATCGCGAAACGGGTGCCGAACGGCTGCGGCTCGCGGTGGGGCAGCGCTTCTATTTCTCCGATCAACGCGTGAGCCTGAACGAGCCGTTGCGCTCGGCGGCAACATCGGACTTTCTGGTCGCGGCCGAAGGTCGGCTGAGCGACGCGTGGTCGCTCGCGAGTCTTCTGCAGTACAACCTCGACTCGCACGACATCGAGCGGCTGAACGCGGGTGTGCGCTACACGCCCGCACCGGGACGCGCGTTGAACGCAACGTGGCGCTACACGCGCACGCTCGTGGACCCGCTCGGCGCAACCGAGCAGATCAAGCAGATCGACCTCTCCGGCCAGTGGCCGGTCAGTGATCGCTGGACGCTGATCGGGCGCTGGAATTACTCGCTGACCGATCGCAAGACGCTGGAGGCGGTCGCGGGCATCGAGTACAATGCCGATTGCTGGGTGTTGCGCGTCGTGGGTCAACGGCTGACGACGACGACGCAGCAAGCGACGACGTCGGTGTTCGTGCAGCTCGAATTGAACGGACTTGCGCGCGTCGGCACCAGCCCGCTCGAACTGTTGCGTCGAAGCGTGCCGGGCTATCTGCCCACCAACGATCCGTCACTGCGCGATCGCGACCGCCGCCTCGATCCGCTTCCCGAGTTCTGAACGCCGTTGCAGGAGCCTCGCCGATGGCCGCATGCCGTCTCTTCTTGTTTCTGATCGTGGCGGCGCTCGCCGCTAGCGCGGGCGCGCAAACGCCGGTGCCCCTCGACCGCGTGCTCGTCGTCATCAACGACGAAGCGGTCACGCAGTGGGACATGAACGAGCAGCGCCGTATCGTGCTGTCGCAGCTCAAGGCGTCGAACATCCAACCGCCGTCGAACGACGTGCTCGACAAGCAGGTGCTCGAACGGCTGATCGTCGAGCGCGCACTGCTGCAGTTCGCGAAGGACACCGGAATCCGCGTCGACGACACGACGGTCGAGCGGACGATCCTGCGCGTTGCCGAGGAGAACAAGCTGAAGCCCGACGAGTTCCGCAAGGTGCTGGAGCGCGAGGGCATTCCCTACGCGAATTATCGCGAGGACATCCGTCGTCAGATCATCGTGCAGCGCGTGCGCGAGCGCGAGGTGGACAGCAAGGTCACCGTCTCCGACGCCGAGGTCGACAACTACCTGGCGACCCTCGCGTCACAGGCCGGCGGCGAGGACGAATATCAGCTGTCGCACATCTACATCACCGTTCCCGAGCAGGCGACGCCGGATGTCGTGGAGACGCGACGCCAGCGGGCGGCGGAAGCCCTCGCCGAAGTGCGGTCCGGCAAGGATTTCGCCCAGATCGCTGCCGCGTATTCGAACGCACCCGACGCGTCGTCGGGCGGCAATCTCGGATGGCGGACGGCGGCACGGCTGCCGTCGGTGTTCGCCGAGATCATCCGAAAGATGAAACCGGGCGAAGTGTCGGGCGTGTTGCGCAGCGCCGGCGGGTTTCACATCGTCAAGCTGGCAGACGTGCGCAACCGCAACCAGCCGACCGTCGTCGACCAGACGCATGCGCGCCACATCCTGATCAAGGTCAACGAGACGACGTCCGAAGCGGAGGCGAAGACGCGTATCGATCGTCTCAAGGATCGCCTGGCAGGGGGTGCGAAGTTCGAGGACATCGCGCGCGTCAACTCCGAGGACGCGTCGAGTGCGCGCGGCGGCGATCTCGGCTGGATCTCCCCGGGCGACACGGTGCCCGACTTCGAACGCGCGATGGTCGGGCTCGCGGTCAACGAGGTTTCCGCGCCGATTCGCACGCCTTTCGGCTGGCACCTGATCCAGGTGCTCGAGCGGCGCAAGCAGGACATCACGCAGGACCGCCGGCGCGATCAGGCGCGGCAGGCGATTCGCCAGCGCAAGAGCGACGAGCAGATGGAGGAGTTCATTCGCCAGCTTCGCGATCGCACCTACGTCGAGTACAAATCCGACGAGCGCTGACGGTGTCTTTGGGGTCAGAGCAATAAGTCGCGCGATACGAATCGCGACATGGTCATGCCGTCATCGCGTGACTTATTGCTCTGACCCCGATGGCAACACCTCCGACACCACCATCAATATCGCAACGCGCGCCAGGTTGATCGTCGCATTCCGCGCGACGATCAATTCGAGCCGCAGCTGACGTATCATGCCGACGCGCGTTTGGCTGCACGCGGCCCACGCGCCCGCTTCGGTCCAACGCACGGCGGGGGGATCGCATTGCGCAAGTGATTGCCATGCCGCCCGGTCGGCACCGCGCCCCGCAACGCGGATCGACATGACCGGAGCGCTTTGTGCGATGCCGAGCACGAACGCATCGATCAGCACACCGTCGATGTGCAAGTCGCGCGGCGAGCAGAGCGCGATGCGACCGGCGCGATCAGCCTGCAACAGAAGCGCGCCGCGCTGCGCACTCAGCGTGCCGCTCTCGGCATACCACCCGTCGTCGTCGGCGTGCACCTGCGTGCCGAACGTCCACAGGCGTGTACCGAGCGGGAGCCCCGACCGTGCGAGCAGGAAGTCACGCGCGGCCTCCTCGAGTGGCGTATTGCGCCACGCCGTGTACGAAAGGTAACCAGCGCGCGCCGCGTCCGCGCCGTTCGCGCCATTCCATGCCATCGGCGATACGAAACGGGCGCCGGCATTCCACAAATCGCGCCATCCGCGGTAGGCCGCCGCATAGCTCGGGTGTCGCTCCGGATGCCGCAGGTCCGCCGTGTTGAATTCGACGATGGCGAAGCCCGGATCGATCGCAGCGAGTGTTTCGAACAACGTGCCACCGTCTTCCATCGCGATTGCATTGGCTGCCGCGTCGCCATAAACGATCGCCCCCAGGTGTGCGCCGCGCGGCTTGCTCCCTTCGATCGAAACGCCGCCCGAATCGTAGTTCTTCACCGGGCTCGTGATGCGCAGCGCAAGCGGCATGCAGCCATCGGCCGGGGCCATCAGGCCCTGCGACGACCAGATGCGCTCACCAGGCACGCCGGCCTCGATCAGCCACTGCGCGAGTTCGTCGTAGTGAAGCGCAACCAGATGGCGGCGGAACATCTCCCATTCGTGCACCCACGGATCGTTCCAGAACGGCGCACCTGGCTCGCGCGAAAAAACGCGCGGCGGATCGACGTCGTCCCAGGTCGCAAACGAACGCCGCGCGAGCGTGCAGGCATCATGCAACGTCAGCACATGGGGACGTCGGTAACGGGACAGATCCGGGGTGCCGCCGTCCCGCTCGCCGCCGTAGGGGCCGGTCCCTGCAAGCCAGTGACGGAACTGCCGCAGCGTGCCGGGGTTGTAGTCGTACCACTGCGTTTCTCCGAAAAACGGGTTGATGTAGACGTCGGGATCGACGTTGACACCGATGAACAGCCCCGGGTGCTCGTGCATGAACCGAACGAGCGGCGCAGCCGCCTGCTGGAGGTTGCGTCGCTTGTAATGGCGCACGTCGCTTGCGAACACGTTGAGCGTCAGCGCGCGCGCAAGCTGGGGTGCCGCATGCGAGCCCGGCAGATGCTTGAGGTGGTCGTCCGGCATCACGGCGTCGTGCTCGTTCCACTGGCAGTTCGCGGCGTCTTCCTCGAGGCGGTCGTTGACGTCCCAGGCCGACGCAGTACCCGCGGCATCAGACCAGATGCCGCCGTTCAGCGTGACCAGCAGCGGCAACCGGCGTGCCGCCGATTCACCGAGCACGCTCGCAAGCGCGTCGTCCGCGATCACTCGGCCATCGTGTCGTCGCTGCACGTCGAAATGCGGGTCGAAACGATAATCGTCGTCGCGCCCGGTCGTCGTGCGCAGGTACAGGATCGGCACCCGCATGCCGATCTGCGTCGTGGGCGATGCATACGCTGCATAACGCGTGTCGAGCCCGAACGCGGATCCCTGCGCAACGCCGGAAAGCGCCGGAACGATGAAAAAGGGCGTCGCATGCTCGCGTGCGGCGCATCGCCAGCGCGTGTGCACGGCGGGCTCGATCAGCGTGCGCTCGCCGAGCGCCATCTCGAGGCCGTCGCCGGTGATGACGACGACCGCAACCTGACGCCGGTCGACGCCGGCGTCTGCCGGATGCGCGGTCAAATCGGCCACGCATTCGAAACCCCCGCGCGGGTTGTCCGGATAACCGGGACGAACGGCTGCGACGTCCTCGCGCGCAAGGCCGAAGCGCGCATCGATGCAGTGACCGTCGATGCGGATCTGCACCGCGCGGACACCCGCGTGCGCAAGCGCCCAACCGCGAATGCACAGCAGCGGGCCGACGATGCCTTCCGCTGCCGGCTCGTCGATCCAGCCGATGACGGGCCCGAACGTCGCGTCGTCGGCAACATCGATCATCCAGGCATTATGGCGGCAATGCCGCGCGTCTCGCGCGAACGACGCGTCCCGTAGAATCCGTGCATGGTCAGCGTCGACCTGCTCGCCCGAATGCACCGCTGGTGGCGGCGCGCACCGCATCCGGTTGCAGACGTCTCCACTGCGCCTGGCCGCGCATCCACGGCGATCGCACCGCCCGACGATGCGGTGTTGCGTGCATCGATGATCGTGCCCCGGCTCATTGCCGAACCGTGGTACGTCGACGCAGTCACTGTCGACGGTTCGCGCGTGACAGCAGCAGGCTGGTCGCTGCCGGTCGAAGGTGACGTCGAACGTAACGGCGGCGCGTTCACGATCAACGGCCGCCCATTCGACGCGATCCGTTACCCGCTGCATCGGCAGGACGTCGGCGACGCTTTCTGGCAGCGTGCCGGTGCTGCGTATTCTGGCTTCGAATGTTCGATCGAGCACGTCGACGCGCCTTATCCGGACGGCCTGCTCGAAATCGCGCGCGTTCGGCCGGATACGCCCGCGATCGAGCGCGGTCGCGATGCGTGGTTCAGGCCGGATCCCGCGCTGCATCAGGATGTACCCGATGCGGATCGCCGCTTTCGTGTCATCGGCGATCGCGATCCCACCGGTTTTCTGGTTTCCGGCGCCACCGATTTTCAACGCCTGGATCGCCTCGTTCAGGCCGTCGCCGGCCGGCGCATCGATGCGTTCACACGCGTCCTCGACTGGGGTGTCGGCTGCGGTCGCGTCGCGCGCCATTGGCCAGCGGCGCGGGCGCGCGCAGCGCTGACCGGATGCGACATCGATCACGACAACATCGCTTGGTGCAACCTGCACCTGCCCGGCACCTTCGTTTGCTCGCAATTGACGCCACCGCTGCCGTTTCCCGCCCAGGCGTTCGATGTCGTCTACGGCATCTCGGTGTTCACGCATTTGCGCGAAGCGATGCAGATGCGCTGGCTCGAAGAACTCGCGCGCGTGACCGCGCCGGGAGCACTGTTGCTGATGACGATCCATGGCGAGACGGCGATCGACTTTTCGCGGCTGTCGCCGGCCGCGTACGCCCGTACGCGCGACGATGTGCGCCGCCGGGGCATCGTCGTCAGCGGCAGCAACACGCAACTCGACGGTCACGCCGAACATGCGGGGGAATACGTGAACGTCTACCACAGTGCCGATTACGTGCGGCGCACGTGGGGTGGCTATTTCGACGTGCTGCACATCGTCCCCGGCTATATCCTGCACCACGATCTCGTCGTGCTCAGAAAGGCCTAGAACCGATGCCCGAACCGATTCACCGCCCACCCGCCTCCGCCGCTGACGATGACGCGCTGCTCGACGCGCAGATCGCCTATTACCGTGCTCGTGCGCCGGAATACGACGCGTGGTGGCTGCGCACCGGACGGTTCGATCGCGGCGAGGAGAACAATGCTGCCTGGCGTGCCGACGTCAACGCGGTCGAGCGCGCTGCGATCGCTACGCTCGCGTCGCGTCGACCGACGAGCGTGCTCGAACTCGCGTGCGGGACCGGACTTTTCACGCGTCATCTCGCGCCGCGCGTCGCGTCGGTCACGGCGATCGACGCAGCGCCGGAAGTGATTGCAATCAACCGTGCGCGCGTCGCCGCATCGAACGTCGACTACGTCCAGGCGGACATCTTTGCCTGGCAGCCGCAGACGCGCTACGACTGCGTGTTCATGAGCTTCTGGCTGTCTCACGTCCCGCACGCGCGCTTCGACGCGCTGTGGGCGATGGTGAGACGCGCGCTCGCACCCAACGGCTTCGCGTACATCATCGACTCGGCGCACGATCAGACGTCGACAGCCGTCGACCACCCGCCGCCGGATCGCCAGGCGGGCGTCGTCACGCGCAAACTGGACGATGGGCGCGAGTACCGGATCGTCAAGGTGTTCTGGACACCGGAAGCGCTGACGGCCCGGCTTGCCGCAAGCGGGTTCAGCGCGGATCTGCAGTCGACGGCGCGCTACTTCGTCTACGGTAGCGCCACTAACGCTCGCTGATCAGTACGCGTCGAATTTCGACTAGCCGCTCGAATAGACGTACGGTTTCTGCGGGACACGCCCGCGATCCATCTCGCGCTCGGCCTCCACTTCGGCGGGCAGCTTGTCCCACCAGATTGCGCGACCGATGCGCTGCTCGGTTTCGAGCTGCGGCTTGCGCTCGAGCAGATCGCGGATGAACCGCGTGTGCTCGGACACGTAGTGACGGGACGGAAGGAGCGGCATGCGTGAGGCGTTTTGAAGCTGCGTGATGGTGCGGGCTATCTTATCACCGGCGTTCGCATCGAGCCGGCAACGAGCCGGAAGGCGAGCAACCGGCATTCGATCGATCCGTTCCACAGCGGTATGCGGCGTTCGGGCTTCAGGCCGATCAGCTTGGCAAGGCGCAGGTCGCCGGTGATGAGCCACGCCGTCCAGCCGGCAAAGCGTCGCTTCAAAGCGTCGCCGAGGCGGGGATAGAAGGCCTCCAGCTCGTTCGACTTCGCGAGCCGAACGCCATACGGGGGGTTGGTGACGAGCGCGCCCGTCGCCGCGGGGGCGTCTCGGGTCAGCACGTCGGCCTGCTCGACGCGAACGAACGCATCGACCTGCGCCGTTCGCAAGTTGGCGCGCATCTTCGCCAGCGCGCTCTCGACGACGTCGCTGCCCGTGATCAGCGGTTCCGCAGGTGCTGCACGAATGCGGTCGCGCGCGGCCTGCTTGATCCGCTGCCAGGTCGGACCGTCGTACCACGCCAGCTTCTGGAAGGCGAACGTGCGGGCGAGGCCCGGCGCGCGTGCGGCCGCGATCAGCGCTGCCTCGGTCACGATCGTCCCGCTGCCGCACATCGGATCGAGCAGCGGCTGCGACGGCGTCCATTGCGCAAGCGCAAGCAACCCGGCGGCGAGATTTTCGCGCAGCGGCGCTTCGTCGGTGTCACGACGATAGCCGCGCTTGAACAACGGCTCGCCGGACGTATCGAGGTAGATCGTCGCTTCGCGCTCCGTCAGATGCACGTTCACGCGAACATCGGGCGAACGCTTGTCGACCGATGGCCGCACGCCGTGATGCTCACGCATCCGGTCGCACACCGCGTCCTTCGTGCGCAGCGTCGCGAACTCGAGGCTCGTCAGCGGCGAGCGGGTGGCGGCGACGTCGACGCGCAGCGTACGCCTGGGATCGAAATGGCGCGGCCAGTCCACTGCGTGAACGAGCGCGTAGAGGTCCCGTTCATCGCGATACGCGCCGGCACCGACGCGCCACAGCACGCGGCTCGCGATCCGCGATTCGAGGTTCGCGTGATACGCGAGCGCTTGATCGCCACCGAAGCCGACGCCGCCGTCGACCGCTGCGATGTCGCGTGCACCGAGCGGCGACAGTTCGGCCGCGAGCGCCAGCTCGAGTCCGCGCGGGCAGGGTGCGAAGTAGCGCTCGCTCACCGTTTCATCCGCACGAGCGGACCATTTCGCGCCCGCTGTCGCTCAAAACGGCTTCGCGACGACGAGCCAGACGATGACGATCAGCAGCGGCAGCGCCGGGATTTCGTTGATCCACCGGTAGAAGACATGGCCGTGCCGGTTGCGATCGCGCGCAAAGTCGCGAAGCAGCGATCC
>JAICVH010000611.1 GCA_025935435.1 Burkholderiales bacterium | reverse complement strand
TCGCTCGGGGGCAATCAATACGTGAATTCGTCGGCGATCGGTCGTTACGCCGACTACCTGACGCGCGAACTGATCCCGCTGGTCGATCGCGAATTTCGCACGCTCGCAACGCGCGAGCACCGCGGCTGCTTCGGCAAGTCGTCCGGCGGGTACGGCGCGATCATCCACGCGATGCGGTATGCGCAGCACTGGGGGGCAGTGGCCGATCATTCCGGCGACGCGCTGTTCGATTTCTGCTATTACACGGACTGGCCGCGCACGCTGAATGAACTCGACCGGTACCGTAAGCGTCCGCGGACGCCCGGGCGTGTGGACGTCGTGCGTGACGAGCGCCACGCCGCGTCGGGAAACGACGACGGCCGCGTCCGCCGCTTCCTCGAGCACGTCTGGCAGAAGGACAAACTCGCCGATAGCGAGGTGCACGCGCTGATGAACCTTGCCATGGCCGCGACCTATGATCCGGATCCGACGACCGCGCTCGGCTTCCGGCTGCCGTTCAACCTGGAGACCGGCGAGCTGATTCCGGCGCGCTGGCGACGCTGGCAACGCAACGATCCGGTCAATCTCGTCGCGTCGTGCAGGCGCAACCTGCGCTCGATGCGCGGCATTTACATCGATTGCGGCTGGCGTGATCAATATCACCTGCACTTCGGTGCAAGGTTGCTGTCCAAGCGGCTGACGCGATACGGCATTGCGCACGTGTACGAGGAGTTCGACGACAATCACTCGTCGATCGACTACCGGATGGACGCGAGCCTTCCGTACCTGTACCGCGCGCTCAAACCATGATGGCGCCATGAAGGGAGCCGTCGCAGCGTGTGTCGCGTCGTATAATCGATCGACTGCAGCGGCACACACGTTCCGGCGCTACGGCGAACGCGCCTGATTCACGGGAGCATCAAATGCGCTGGGGCGATTACCGTCGAAGCGAGAACGTGGAGGACCGTACGGGCGGCATGCCCGGGGGCGGCGGCGGACTTCCATTCGGCGGCATGCGCCTCGGCGGCGGTGCGCTGATCATCCTTGTCATCGTCGGCATGCTGTTCGGCATCAATCCATTCGAGATGCTCGGCATGCTTGGCGGCGATGGTGGCGCCATCCAGGTGCCGCCATCGCAAACCGCACCACCCGGTTACGGACCGCAGCAGCAAACTGCCCCGCAACCGGGCGCACCCGGAGCCGGCGACGTCAACAAGGACTTTTCGACGGCGGTGCTCGGCGATACCGAGGACGTCTGGTCAGCGATCTTCAAGCAGTCGGGACAGCGCTACGAACCGCCGAAACTCGTGCTTTACCGCGGCGCGACACGCTCGGCGTGCGGTGGAGCGAACGCAGCGGTGGGTCCTTTCTACTGTCCGGCCGATCGCGACCTGTATCTGGACACGTCGTTTTTCAACCAACTGAAGAGCCGCTTCGGCGCACCCGGCGAATTCGCGCAGGCGTACGTCATCGCGCACGAGGTCGGCCACCACGTACAAAACCTGCAAGGGACGATGCGCCAGTTCGATGCGCAGATGCAGCGCAGCGACGAGCGTTCGGCGAATGCGCTGTCGGTGCGCCTCGAATTGCAGGCGGACTGCTATGCGGGCGTCTGGGGCTTCTATTCGCAGAAGCGCAACATCATCGACGCGAAGGACATCGAAAGCGGCCTGCGTGCCGCGGCCGCGGTGGGCGACGACGAGATCCAGAAGCGAACGACGGGCCATGTCGTGCCGGAATCATTCACGCATGGTTCGGCGGAACAGCGCGCGCGATGGTTCCGCACCGGGTTGCAATCGGGCGACCCGCGCGATTGCAACACCTTCGCTGCGCGCTAAGTCAGGCCCGATGTTCGCCCCACGATCGCTTGCAATGGCTGCGGCGGCGCTCGCCGTCGTCGCGTGCGCGTCGGCGCCGGTGGACCGCGCCGACGGCGACGGCGTCATCGGCTGCGACGCAAACCGCATGGCGCAGGTCGAGCGCGACGCGCGGCGCACTTTCAAGGAAGTGCACTGGCTGCATTGCCCGCAGGCGCGGTCATGATCGGTCGCCGCTCGTCGATGAGACCCCGGACCTCGCGCTGCCGCACGGGTGTCGTGAGCGCGTCGACGCCCGTCACGACACAGTCGTAGTCCGCGCGCGCGTGGCCGAACTGTCCTGTCCTGGTTGCGGCCGGGTGATGCGGCCGCTTGTACTCGCGCGCGATCCGCTGTCGCC
>JAICVH010000728.1 GCA_025935435.1 Burkholderiales bacterium | reverse complement strand
GGCTGCAAATGGCGAGCCGTGCGCGCGACGGCACGTGGTCGCCGGCGCTCGAACGGCAGCGCTGACAACTCAATTCATCCGGTCGACGGCGTCCGTCACGACATCGGATTCGGAGGCGGTGGCGGACCGCCGGGAAGGGGAATGAACTCCTGGTTGTCGAGGTCAGGGAGCTTCATTCGTCCCGCGCGCCAATCGGCCTTGGCCTGCTCGATGCGCTCCTGCGACGACGATACGAAGTTCCACTCGATGTAGCGTTCGCCGATCGGTTCGCCGCCAAGAAGCATCACCGTCGCCGTCGTGGCAGCCTTGAACAGAACCGGGGTCCCCGGCGCGAACGTCACCATGCGGCCTGCAGGACACGACTGTCCGTCGATGTCGACGACGCCGGCGGCAACGAACGCCGCGCGCTCGGAATATTCGGCGGGCAACTGCGCCTGCGCACCCGGCTGCAATTCCCAGTGCACGTAGAACATCGGCGAATGGGTGACGACGCTCGCGCGTGCGCCGAACGCCTCGCCGACGACGAGGCGCGCCCATAGACCGCCGCTTTCGTACGTCGGCAGGTCTGCGCCGTCGTAATGCGAAAACGCCGGCGCGGTTTCCTCGTCCTCGACCGGCAAGCCCACCCACGCCTGAATACCATGCAGCGTGCCGCCTTCCGCGCGCGCGCGCTCGAAACGCTCGGAATGCGTGATGCCGCGGCCGGCGGTCATCCAGTTGAGCTCACCCGGGCGTATCGACTGCTCCGAGCCCAAGCTGTCGCGATGCATGATTTCGCCTTCGAACAGGTACGTCACCGTCGATAGCCCGATATGCGGGTGAGGCCGCACATCCACGCTGCGCGGAATGCCGGCTTCCAGGCGCACCGGGCCGAAGTGATCGAAAAACACGAACGGTCCGACCATCCGGCGCTGGGTGTGCGGCAGCACGCGTCCGACTTCGAAACCTCCGCCCAGGTCGCGCGTGCGCTGGTCGATGGACAGTTCGATCATCCCTGTCTCCGTGCGCGGTCGCGCTAGCGCCGCGCGGGCAGTTCGACGACGGTCTCGCCCGAAACCGGATCCGTCACGCCGAGGCCACCGCCGAGGTCTTCGAGCATGCTGCGCGTCTCGTCGAGCAACGCAATCATTTGCGGACGTGCAGCGATAAGGCTGTCCATGTCATCCCAGCCGCCGATAAAGCAGTACGACCGCTCGCCCGTCTTGATCAGCGCGCCTCCCCGGTAACCATCGAAGGTGGCGTTCTCGCTTCGGAACGCATCGAGGAATCGCTCTTCTTCGCCGGTTTTCACGCGGAATCGAACGACATTGAACGCCTTCATCACGACTCTCCTGGAAAGGACGGATGATCATTTTAATTCCTGCCGGCGCGGTCCGTATCCGAGGCAGCCCGACGCTGCCAACTCGCACGGTCGACGCTGCCATTTGAACACCGGTATGGCGTGACCGTCGCGCCGAGATGACATGCGCGCCTGCAACGTCCTACCGGAATTTATTACCGGAGTTTGTTGCACCGGCTTTCATCACTGTTTCATGGACACGTTGCGCATCTGCATTGCACCATGCCGCGTGATCTAGGGCGACGTCCGGCGTACGAACGACAATGGCGTTGCACATGCACGATGGCACATCGCTTGCAGCCGCCATTTGAAGACGCGCGCATACGCCGCGTCATTACTGCG
>JAICVH010000351.1 GCA_025935435.1 Burkholderiales bacterium | reverse complement strand
GCGTGTGACGAGCGCGAGCGAGCGCCGGTTGGCCGGTTGCACGTTCGCCTCGACACGGTGCAGCGCGAGCCGCCGGAACGCGTAGTCGAGCGCGAGCGCGAAGCCTTCGGTCATGTAGCCATCGCCGGCGAGCGGCGCGAATGCGTAGTAGCCGACATAGGCACTGTGAAACGCGCCGCGGACGATTTCCGAGAAATTGAAGACGCCAGCGAGCGCCGTGTCCTCGTTGCGCAGCACCAGCAGCCCGGCGTGACGCGGCTCGTCGACGATGCCGCCGAAGCGCTCGACGTACGCGGCAAATGCAGCCGGCGTCTCGGGCGCCTGCACCCACCCGCCGTGCAGGCGCCGGCTCGCGCGTGCATGCGCAATGAACGTCTTCTGGTCGGTGCGCTGCGGCGGTCGTACATGGACGCGTTTGCCCATCAGCACGGTCCCGCGATAGCGCATTGGCATAATCGCCATTTTAACAATCGGATATTGCATGCCTGCGTGGGTGGAGGGCCGCGTGGCCGGGCGGCGGCAATGGAACGACAGCCTGTTCTCGCTGATGGTCGACGCGCCCGAAGTCACGTTCATCGCCGGCCAGTTCGCGCGGCTTGCGCTGCCGGCACCGCCGGGGGCGAAGGAGCCGATGCTCGGGCGCCCGTATTCGTTCGTGAACCCGCCGTCGACGCAGCCGCACGAGTTCTATTTCATCATCCTGCCCGAGGGACCGCTGTCGCCGCGCCTTGCGGCGCTCGACGCCGGCGACAGCGTGTGGCTCGCGCCCCGCGCCAACGGTTTCTTCAGCATCGGTGAAACCGCGGATGCCGAATCGCTATGGTGCCTGTCGACCGGAACCGGCATCGGGCCGTTCCTGTCGATGCTGCGTACGCATGAGCCCTGGCAGAAGTTCGGACGTGTCGTGCTCGTTCATTCGGTGCGGCACGCGGACGAGCTCACCTACCGCGACGACATCGCGGGCATCGGGCATGCGCATCCCGGTGCCTTCGACTACGTGCCGATGGTAAGCCGCGACGTGCACCGCGACGCGCTCGCCGGGCGCATTCCCGCGGCGATCGACGATGGCCGACTCGAAGCGCGCGTCGGACTGTCGCTGACCCCGGAGAACGCGCACGCGATGCTCTGCGGCAATCCGGCGATGGTCGACGACGTCCAGAAAGTACTGGCAACGCGCGGCATGCGACGCCACCGCCGCAAGGAGCCGGGTCACATCACGCTCGAGACGTACTGGTAGCGACCGCCCGGCTCGGCGCGATTTGATTGGGCAGCGACCGTCCGCCGGTCGTGGCCGACCGCGACGCTACGACGGTGCGCGCGGATAAACGGGATGAATGACGTTCGCTGCGCCCGGATCGACGAATGCGCGCTTGCCGTGGCTTGCAATGAGCTTCTCGAATTGCGCGGCCGCCTGCGCCTGCAGCGACGCCTCGTCGATGCCTTTGACCGCGAAGTCCTCCATGACGCACCGGCCGCGGATATAGCTCGCACGACAGTCGCTTCCGCGACCGGCGAGCACCAGGTTCTTGAGCGGTTCGAACATCGGCGCGAGATGCTCGCCCGAGAGATCGAAGACGACAATATCGGCCTGGGCGCCTGCGCACAGGCGGCCGATGTCGTCGCGACGCAATGCCTTTGCGCCACCGAGCGTCGCGGCGTCGTAAAGGTCCGCGATCGTCGTTTGCTCGGCCGTTTTCTCGAGCGCGCGCGCCAGATAGAGCCCGACCTGCATGTTGTGGAGCAGATCCGGCGGCCACGTGTCGGTGCCGAGACCGAGATTGATCCCGGCCGCCTTGTAGCGGCCGAACGAGTCGAGCGCGTCGCCGATGCGCGCCATCACGACGGGGCAATGGACGACGCTCGCGCCCGATGCTGTCAATCGACGCCAATCGTCACCGGACCGATCCGATACCTTCGGATGCCCGCTCAGGTAGATGCCGTGCGGCAGGATGGCGCGCGGCGCGAGCAGGCCGAGTCGCTCGAGCCAGCCGAGCGGTGTCGTTCCGCGCAGCCGTGACACCATCTCGAATTCGTAGAGCGACTGGCAGCAATGCAGTCGAACCGGTGCATCGAGTTCCGATGCCGCGGCCGCCGTCGCTTCGAGCAACGCGGGCGTACAGGTTTCGATGCGGTCGGGCGCGAGAAAACCGCGCACCAGGCCACCGCCAGCGCCGTCGAAATCGCGAAAAAATCGCACCGCCTGCGCGAATCCCTGCAATCCACGCGGCTCGTCGAAATACGCATCGAGCGTGCGGTCGCGCCGCACGTACGTGATGCCGCTCATGTAGCAGGGGCCGAGATACACGCGCAGCCCAAGGTCGATCGCGATGGCGGCGACGCCGGCGAACTCGTCGTAATGCTCAGCCCATTCCCGGTAGTACATCGACGTGATCGGCAATGCGGTCGTGATGCCGTTGCGTATCAGCCGCGTGAATGCGTAGCGATACTTGAACCACTCCTCGTCCAGCGTGTACGTCTCGCGCGAGCCCGAGTGCAGATAGTCTTCGGACCACAGCCGCCCCATTTCCAGCTTGCTGCCGTTGTCCACGGCCAGGACGCCCGAATCGAGATCGCCGAGCGCGTCCAGGTCGATCAGCCCGGGGCTGATCAACGCGCGTCCGTAATCGACGGTTCGATCGACGTGCCCGGTGAAACTGCGACCGACGAAGACGATGCGATCGTCTTCGAACACGACTTCACCGTCGTGCCACAACGTGTGCGACGCGCCGTCGAAGCCGACGACGCACGCGGCCTTAAGGCGCGTTCGCATCGGAGGTCAGTGCCCGTCCGCGCGTCGATTCAGAGCGGCCGGAGGACAACGTGTCGACGAGGCGACCGTCGCGCGCCACGACTTTGCCGCGGCTGATCACCGTGCGCGACCGCGGGTGGTCGACGACCGCTTCACCGAGCGTTTCCGCAGGCACCAGAACGAAGTTGGCATGCGCTCCGACGTCGAGCCCTTCATTGTCGACGCCGAGCGCGTGCGCACCGCCGCGGCTGACGATGTCGAACGCCATCGCCAGCTCGTGATCCTTGTTCCATCCGAAGCGCAACGCGATCAGCATCGCGCGCTCGAGCATGTCGCCGCTGCCCATCGGGCTCCACGAATCGCGGATGCCATCGGAGCCGGAACATACGTTCACGCCGCGGCTTCGCAGCCACGCGACGGGCGGCACCGTCGTGTGCGGGGGTGCGCAGGTCATGATCGATATGTCGAGCGCGGCGAGCCGGTCGGCGAGCGGCAGCAGTTCGTCGTGCTGGAAGCTGCCGAGGCAGTAGGCGTGACTGATCATCACGCGACCGGAGAGTCCGTTCGCTTCGGTCAGATCGGCGATGCGTTCGATTTCGAAGCGGCCGAGTTCGCCGCCGTCGTGCAGGTGGATGTCGATGCGGCGGTCGTAACGCATCGCCATGTCGAAGATCGTCTCCAGATGGCGCATCGGGTCGCGATCGATGCCCGCCGGGTCGATTCCGCCGACGATATCGGCGCCTGCCTCGAGCGCTTCACGCATCAGCTCGGCGGCGCCCGGCCGCGTGAGCATGCCGCCTTGCGGAA
Organism: Burkholderiales bacterium; assembly: GCA_025935435.1. Taxonomy (GTDB): domain Bacteria; phylum Pseudomonadota; class Gammaproteobacteria; order Burkholderiales; family Casimicrobiaceae; genus VBCG01. The sequence continues at coordinate 168 of JAICVH010000351.1, read as the reverse complement.
ACGTAACGAGCTGCAGGTCGATGAGGTCGCGATAGCGCTCGCGGAGGGCGAGCATCGCCTCGAAGTGCACGATGCCCCAGTCCGGTTCGGCATCGACGTGACTGCGCACGTGTAGCGATCCCTGGCCGACGCAATGCTCGATCAGCGCGCCGGCCCTTTGCGCGACGG
>JAICVH010000027.1 GCA_025935435.1 Burkholderiales bacterium | reverse complement strand
TAGTCGACCCGTTCGTGACGCCTCCGCCGAAGGGACACGCGGTGTATTGGCGGCTCCACGGACTCGGCGGCGCTCGTCATTCGTACACGGACGAGGAGCTTCGCGAGCTGTATACATTGCTTGTTCACGCAAACGGGGCCAGCCCCGCCTACGTATTGTTCAACAACCTTCCGCGAGTCGCGGACGCGCGGCGATTTGCTTCTGTCGTGGCTAATCGTGCACGGGATTCTGATTTCGCCGGACAAAGCCCGCCGTAGATACCGATGCCCAAGTCCGGCCGATCAGAGACATGGGTACACGTTTGCTACTTGAATGCGCGACGGGGAGCGACGCGTGCCGGCAGCACTCTCATTGCCCGCGGCAGAGAGCATGCGCCCGTCAACGTCACCGTAGCACGTGACGTGGAAGGCTAACCGCGAAAACGCATCCTTTTCCCGGCACGTCCAGCACCGTCAGACGTCCTCCGTTGGAGTCGACGGTGCGCCGCGCGATGGAAAGTCCGAGCCCCAACCCACTTCTGTCGAAGCTGCCCTGCGTGAAAGGTTCGAACATCTGCTCGGCGAATCCAGCGGGAAGGCCGCCGCAGTTGTCCTTGACGTCGATTAAGACGCGGTCTCCAGTGCCGTAAGCGTGCAACGTGACTTCGCTGTGTGGATGAGTGAACTTGAACGCGTTCTGAAGCAGATTGTTTAGCGCCGCCAATAAATGGTCTCGATTTCCTGCTATTCCTATAGTGCGATCTACCTCGGGCACCGTGAATGCACACGCTCTGGCAGTCGCGTCCAAGGACGCGATGCTACTTGCGTCTGCAATGAAGGCCGCGAGTGAGAATGCCTGGGCCGGGCCCGACCCGGCGACATTGGCCCTTACTTCGTCTAGAGAGCTTTCGAGGAGACCTGAAAGCGCTAGCAGGCTGCGTTTGACCAAGGCTCCGGTAGAGCCACCAATCGGGACCTTTCCAGACTCAAGGGCCGTAAACGCCATCGTCGCTGTCTGCAAGAAATTACGTAGCTCGTGAACAAGAGCCCCTAAACGCGAGTTTTCGTCGTTAGATTGCTGGCGCGCAACAGTCGCGTCGCGGTGAGCGGCAAACTCACTAACTGCATCGGCGATGGCATTGTCGAGGCAGCGGTTGAGCGTTCGAAACTCGTCGACGGAGAAGGGGGCGTCGCGCTCGACGGCCAAGTCGGTGATCGCCTGGCAAAGGTCGCCGTAATCATGAACCACCTGGTCAAGCGTGTATCCCAAGCCCAGGAGCTCTTTACCATGCGCCGCCGCGCTGACCCCTATCTCAGACAGCGCGGTGGTATCACCCCCCGCGGGCCCGGAGATCCGGACACCTTCCGCGATGTTTCCCTGCTCCTCGGCCTCCAATGTTCTCGTCAGCTGCTGCAAAAACAGGGGAACGCCGTTGGCGAGCTGCTTTGAGGTTGCAGCCCGTTTCGGCCGTTGCGCCACCTTCGCCTTACATCGGCCGATGAGTTCGTCGCGGTTGTTGGACAGAAACTTGTGCATTGGAGTACACCCTTGTCACGGCTGCCGGACGACGGGTGAGTTGAGCCCGGACGCCAAAAGGGGTGGTCGGCCTGACTGCTCGATCAGATTCCTGACTTATTGTCCCCTCTCGAAAAAAATTGCGATGTGCGCTGCCGCACATACCGACGCCGGAGGCGGCCACAGACGCAGCGCGCAACGTCGAACATAGCGCGGTAACGGGCAAAGAAAGACATGCTGCCGTCGAATCTGATGCGCAGGCCGCCCCTGCGGATCGCCGTGCGGTGCATCAGCCGGGTGAGGGCATCGGACTATCGATCGTCAAGCGGCTATGCGAATTGCCGGACGCAACCATAGAAGTGGAGTCCGACCCGGAGGAAGGCACAACGCTCCGAATCGTATTTCCGCGGCGATATCAGGGCAGACGCTGTCTGCTTCTCACGACGTCTGCGGCGCGAGATCATAGGCACATGGGCGCGCTCGTGCCTGATGATTCCCGCTTCGGGATGCCGGCAGTAGGAATCGAACCCACGACCAACGGTTTACAAAACCGCTGCTCTACCAACTGAGCTATGCCGGCGTGCGTCGATTGTAGCGCGCCACTGGCACAGGGGCGTGTGCATCTCCGCCTGCGCGGTGCTCGACCGTGTTCAATGCGCCGAAATGATTCGGGCGCCGATTCGGCGCCCGCGAGAACTATTTGACGACCGAGAGGTGGGACGGTCGTTTGCGCGGCGCTTCGCCCATCCGTGACTGCAAGTCCGTGTCGCGCGAATTGCTGCTCGACGCGAGCGCGGCGACGGGGTCATCCGGTGCCGTGAACGAAAAGCCGTAACCGGTTTCCTTCGCGAAAATGCCGATCACCGCACCCATCGGTACGGCGACTTCCTGCGATGATCCGTTGAACCGCGCGGTGAACTGGATCCACTGATTGTCGATCGTCAGCTTGCGCGTCGCGGTCGCGCTCACGTTCAGCACGATCTCACCGTTCTTGACGAATGCTGCAGGCACGCGCGTCTGCGGATTGACACGCACGGCGAGGTACGGCGTGAGGCCGTTGTCGGCGCACCATTCGCAAATGGCGCGCACCAGATACGGTTTTGCGGACTGCTCGGACATGGCCGAAGATATTACGCTCCGGCATGTCGCGGTCAAGACAGCAGCTTTACCGCTTGTCCGCTCGCAATGCCGCTTGTTGCGTACGCCGCAAAAAATCGCTCCGCCTGTCCGTTACAACGACGCCGACTGTCGATGCCCTTTACGGCCGGCGGCGCGTGTACATGACAAGCGCGCGGAAATATCCGCTATTTGCGCATGCCGCGTTCGGCCGACGTCAGCGCTTCCGAAAAGGCGGGACGAGCGAACAGTCGCTCGGCGTATTTCATCAACGGCGCAGCCTGCTTGGGCATCTGGATGCCGTAGTAATCGAGCCGCCACAATAACGGCGTGATCGCCACATCGAGCATCGAGTAGTCCTCGCCGAGCATGTGCTTGTGCTTGGTGAAGACGGGTGCGATCTGCAGCAGTGCATCGCGCACGAGCCCGCGCGCCTTGTCGACGTGCTTCTGGTTGCCGCTTTCGAGCGGATCGATATGGATGAACAGTTCCTTCTCGAACCGGTGCAGGAACAGACGCGCACGTGCGCGCATCACCGGGTCGGCGGGCATCAGCTGGGGATGCGGAAATCGTTCATCGATGTATTCGTTGATGATGTTCGACTCGTGCAGCACGAGATCGCGCTCGACCAGCACCGGCACCTGGTTGTAAGGATTCATGACGGCCAGATCCTCGGGCTTGTGATCGAGGTCCACGTCGATGATCTGAAAGTCCATGCCCTTCTCGTGCAACACGATGCGGCAGCGCTGGCTGAACGGGTCCGTCGTGCCGGAATAGAGAGTCATCATGTCGGCAAGTCTCCTGGCTTTCCCTTAAAACGATTCGTGGCACCGGCGGCGCGATCGGTGATCGAGCGCATGTGCGGAAGCGCAACGGGGCAGGAGGGTCGCCTCCTGCCCCGTTTCCTGTCGAGCGAGGCGCTAATGCAGATCTTTCCAGTACTCGCGCTTCAGCGCGTACGCAAAGACGAACAGGACGCCGAGGAACAGCAAGACGAGGATCCCGAGGTGGATCCGCTTGTTCTTCACCGGCTCGGCCATGTAGTCCATGTAATTGACGAGGTCCGCGACGAACGACTCGTACTCGACCCGGCTCATCGATCCCGGGACGTCGGGCGCAACCTGGAGGACAGCGTACTTGTGTCCTTGCAGCGGTTCGATGGCGGACAGTCCCTTCACCGCGATCGCGCCGGCCGTTGCCTGTTCGTGATCTTCGTACTCGGTCTCGACGAGCTTGTTGATTCCGGACAATTCCCACAGCACGTGCGGCATGCCGACGTTCGGAAACACGAGGTTGTTCCACCCGGTCGCCGATTTTTCGTCGCGATAGAAGCCGAGCAGATAGTTGTACAGCCAGTCGCGACCCCGGATGCGCGATTCGACCGACAAATCGGGGGGCGGCGCTCCGAACCAGGCCTTGCCGTTCGCCTGCGTCATCGCGACCGTCATCGTCTCGCCGATCTTGTCGCTTGCGAACATCAGGTTGTCGACGATCTGCGCTTCGCTGAGGCCGAGATCGGTGAGCCGGTTGTAACGCATGTACTTCGCCGTGTGGCACGTCAGGCAATAGTTGACGAAGTTGCGCGCACCCCGCTGCAGCGATTCTTCATCGAGTCGATTGACCGGCGCCGGCGGCAGGCGAACATCCGCACCGCCTGATGCCGCGGCGGCGCCACTCATGCCGATGAGCAATGCGAACAAGAAACTGACGAGCTTTCTCATCGGTACGCTCATTTCCACGTCACGCGGTCGGGTTGCGGCTTCGTCTTGTCGCGCACCGTGTACCAGGGCATCAGCAGAAAGAACAGGAAGTAGACGACCGTCAGAACGCGAGCAACGACCGTCGCCTTGTCGGCGCCATAGAACGGAAATCCTTCTGCGAACTGCCCCCACACGGTCACCGGAACGACGCCAAGGTAGCCGAGGATGAGAAACGAGATGACGAACGCGATCAGCCAGCCCTTGTACAGGCCGCCGCGATAGCGAATCGACTTGACCGGCGATTTGTCGAGCCACGGCATCGCGAAGAAGATCAGCACCGAGGCGCCCATCACGAGGACGCCCCATACCTGCGTGTCGAGGAACGACGGAACGGCGCGCAGCATCGCGTAGTACGGCGTGAAGTACCAGACCGGTGCGATGTGCTCGGGCGTCTTAAGTGGGTCGGCCGGGATGAAGTTGTTCGCTTCGAGGAAGTACCCGCCCATTTCAGGCAGGAAGAACACGACGATCGAGAATACGGCGAGAAACACGATGACGCCGACGATGTCCTTGACGGTGTAGTACGGATGCGAATAGATGCCGTCGAGCGGCAATCCGGTCCGCGGGTCCTTCGGCTGCTTCTTGATCTCGACGCCGTCCGGGTTGTTCGATCCGGTCTCATGCAGCGCCATCAGATGTGCCGCGACGAGCGCGATCAGCACCAGCGGCAGCGCGACGACGTGGAACGCAAAGAACCGGTTGAGCGTGATGTCCGAAATCGTGTAATCCCCGCGAATCCACAGCGCGAGGTCCTCACCGATGACGGGGATCGTCGAGAACAGGTTCACGATCACCTGCGCACCCCAGTACGACATCTGTCCCCACGGCAGCAGGTAACCGAAGAACGCTTCGGCCATCAGCGCGAGATAGATCAGGCAGCCGAAGATCCACGTGAGCTCGCGCGGCTTGCGATAGCTGCCGTACATCAGCCCCCGGAACATGTGCAGGTAAACGACGACGAAGAACATCGACGCGCCGGACGAATGCATGTAGCGGATCAGCCAGCCCCACTGGACGTCCCGCATGATGTACTCGACCGATTCGAACGCCTTGGACGCGTCCGGCTTGTAGTTCATCGTGAGCCAGATGCCGGTGACGATCTGCAGCACGAGCACGAACGCCGCGAGCGACCCGAAGTAGTACCAGAAGTTGAAATTCTTCGGCGCGACGTACTTGCCCCACTGGCTGTTCCACAGCGCAGTCAACGGAAAGCGGTCGTCGATCCACGTCAAGATCTTGCTCATTCAGCGTCCTGTTCCGTAGGGCTCATGCAGGGCGTCGGCGCACGGGATTCGCGCTGCCGCCGCGGTCGAACTTACGCGGGCTTCGTGTCCTCGCCGATCACGACGCGCGTATCGGAAAGATATTTGTGTGGCGGCACGACGAGATTCGTCGGTGCGGGAACGCTTTTGAACACGCGACCCGCGAGGTCGAACTTCGACTGGTGACACGGGCAGAAAAAGCCACCGAGCCAATCGCCGCCGAGATCGGCGGGCCCGAGTTCGGGCCGGAACGTCGGCGAGCAGCCGAGGTGCGTGCAGATGCCGACGGCCACCCACAGATTCGGCTTGATCGAGCGCGTCTCGTTCTTGCAATACGCAGGCTGCTGAGGCGCGTTGGACTTGGGATCGGCAAGCTTGTCGTCGAGTTTCGGCAACGACGCGAGCATCGCGGGCGTGCGATTGACGAGCCAGCACACCTTGCCACGCCATTCGACGTTGATCTTCTGGCCGGGCTCGATTTTGCTGATGTCCACTTCGATGGGCGCACCGGCGGCTTTGGCGCGCTCGCTTGGCCACAGCGACATCACGAACGGGACTGCTACCGCGACTGCCCCAACGCCACCGACCACCGACGTCGCGCCGATCAGGAAACGCCGCTTATCCTTGTTCACTACTGCTTCGGTCCCCATCCGTACCTTTCGCGCCGTATCTCGTGTTGCAAAACCTTCGAATTATACGGGATTTGCGACCAGGCTTTGCAGGCCACCCTCGGCGCGTCAGCGAATTTGGCCAACACAAACAGCGGGTTGGCGTTCGACGGCCGCGGTACGATCATTGCTGCAGTCGCGTGACCAAAAGGGAAACCGGGAACACGTGCCGACTATAATGACCAATTCCCCGGATTGAATTGCTCGTGCTGCGAAAGTTCTGGCTCCTGTTCGCGCAGGCCTGCACGTTGTGCCTTGCCGTTCTGTTCGTGGTCGCGACGCTGCGGCCCGACCTGCTGCCGCGGCTTGCGGGCAAGAACAGCGGCGTCGTGCTGGTGCGCGAAGCCGCAATGCCTGCCGCAATCCCCGGCGCGGGCACGTATGCGGATGCGGCGCGGAAAGCGATGCCCGCGGTCGTGAACATCTATACAAGCAAGGCGGTGCGTGCGCGCAACCCCTTGCTCGATGATTCGATTCTTCGCCGCTATTTTCCCGAACTTGCCGAGCGGACGCCGACGCGCCGCGCGACGAGTCTCGGTTCCGGCGTCATCGTGTCCGCCGAGGGCCACGTGCTCACCAATCATCACGTCATCGACGGCGCCGACGACATCGAACTCGTCCTCGCAGACGGCCGCGAGCTGCACGCGGTCGTGCAGGGCATCGATCCCGAATCGGACCTCGCCGTGTTGAAGGCCGAGGGCGAAAATCTGCCGACGATCACATTCGGATCCACCGACCATCTGCAGGTCGGCGACGTCGTGCTCGCGATCGGCAATCCCTTCGGATTCGGCAACACGGTGACGCTCGGTATCGTGAGCGCGCTCGGCCGCAACCACCTCGGCATCAATCGCTTCGAGGACTTCATCCAGACCGATGCCGCCATCAACCCGGGCAACTCCGGCGGTGCGCTCGTCGACACGGCCGGCAACCTGATCGGGATCAACAGCACGATTTTTTCGCAGTCCGGTGGCTCGATGGGCATCGGCTTCGCAATCCCCGTTTCGCTCGCGCGAACGGTGCTTGCGCAGATCATCAAGGATGGCGTCGTCACGCGCGGCTGGCTTGGCGTCGAGCCACAGGCGATCACGCGCGAAGCCGCGCAGACGCTTGCGCTCGCGCGTACCGACGGCGTGCTCGTCCGCGCATTGCAGCGTGATGGTCCGGCCGATCGCGCAGGGATCCAGGTGCGCGACGTCGTCCTCGAGGTGGCGGGAAAGGCAACCCCGGACGTGCCGCAATTGCTCGCACGCATCGCCGAGCTCACGCCCGGTTCGAACGCGCGGGTCAAGGTATTTCGCGACGGCCGGGCGCTCGACGTCGACGTCGTCGTCGCACGCAGACCGCGCATCGAGACGCAGTAAGTCGTCAGCCGGCCGTCACTACTTCGCCGGCTCGGTGCCCTCTTCCGCCGCGTCGCCTGCCGGCACCGTGACGAAGCGTGCAAGCTGCAGGCCGAGTTCGTAGAGCAACCACAGCGGTAACGCGAGCAGGCACTGCGAAATCACGTCAGGCGGCGTGAAGATCGCACCGATGACGAACGCGCCGACGATGACGTACGGGCGGATCGCCTTCAGCTTTTCGAGCGGCACGACGCGCATGCGCACGAGCACGACGACGACGACGGGCGTCTCGAACGTGAGGCCGAATGCGATGAACATCGTCAGCACGAACGACAGGTACTTGTCGATGTCCGTCATCATCTGCACGCCGACCGGCGTGTAACCGGCGAAAAACCCGAACGCCACCGGGAACACGAAGAAGTACGCAAAAGACATTCCGAGCGCGAAGAACAGGCAGCTCGATACGAGCACCGGCAGCACGAGGCGCTTTTCGTGCTGATAAAGACCGGGGGCGACAAAGGCCCACGCCTGCCACAGCACGTACGGCAGCGCGACGAGGAACGCCGCCATCAGCGTCACCTTGAGCGGAACGAGGAACGTGCCGGTGACGTCTGTCGCGATCATCGTCGAGCCCTGCGGCAACACGCGCAGCAGCGGCTGCGCGAGCGCGGCGTAGATGTCCTTCGCGAACGGGAACAGCGCCACGACGACGATCACCACCGCGATGATCGAGCGCATCAGCCGACTGCGCAGCTCGATCAGGTGCGACATGAACGATTCCTGCGTATCGGTCGTTTCGCTCATCGTGGCTCGATCGGTCGCGCGATGCGTCGCGGCACGGGCGATCGCGCTTCGTTGCAAGCGGACCTGGCCGTTGCAACCGTGCGACTCATGCGCACGTCAGATCTTGTCGAATCCCGGCAGCGCCGGCTGGCGCGGCGGGTCGCTGTTGGCGGATGCGGCTGCGGTCACGTCCGCGCCGCCAGTAGCAGGCGAGGACGCGGGTGCCTCGTTCAATTCGCGCTCGACGTTTCGAAGACCCGTCTGCATGTCGTTGGCGGCAGTGGTGACGGACTGCTCGAATTCTCGTGCGGCACCCTGCATTTCGCGCTGCAGCTTGCGCAGCTCGTCGAGTTCCATTTCGCGATTGATGTCCGCCTTCACGTCGTTGACATAGCGCTGCAGCCGTCCGAACAGGTGACCGAGGGTACGCGCAGTTTTCGGCAGACGCTCGGGCCCGATGACGACGAGCGCAACGACGCCGATCACGACGATTTCAGAGAAGCCGATATCGAACATGGTTACCGGATGCGCGAGCCGCTCGAGCGCCGGCCGCGCTTGCCGCGCGGTGCGCTACACCTTCGTCGACGTTTCCTTGCGCACTTCGCCTTCGATCGTGCGTCCGGTTACCTGTGACGGCGGTTCGGCTGGTGGCGGCGCCTCGGCGTCGGCCGTCTTCATGCCCTCCTTGAACCCCTTGACGGCACCGCCGAGGTCCTGGCCGATGTTGCGCAGCTTCTTCGTGCCGAAAATGAGCACGACGACCAGCAACACGATCACCCAATGCCAGATGCTGAGACCACCCATCGTTACCTCCGAATCGTTGTGACCGCTAGGCTCGCGCGACCATCGGACCGAGCGGTTCCGGGCCGCCGATCACATGCACATGAACGTGCTTGACGTCCTGACGGCCGACGCGCCCGGTATTGATGATCGTCCGAAACCCGTCGTTCGCCCCTTGTTCGCGCGCGAGCTTGCCCGCGAGCGCGAGGATCCTGCCAAGCGCGGGTGCATCGGCGTCGGTCACGTCGTAAAGACTCGCCACATGCTGCTTCGGCACGAGCATGAAATGCACGGGCGCGACCGGCTGGATATCGTGGAACGCGAGGATGTCGTCGTCCTCGTACACTTTGCGGCTAGGCACTTCGCCGCGCACGATCTTGCAGAAGATGCAGTTGGAGTCGTTCGCCATGGGATCGTTCGTTCGGGTCCTGCCGCCTGATCAGCCGCGGGACGCCTTCTCGGCGTGGCCGGAAACGCCTTCCCGGCGCGCGAGTTCGCGCAGCACGTCCGCCGGGCCGAGTCCGTGGCGGGCGAGCAGGACGAGGCAGTGGAACCACAGGTCGGCCACCTCGCTGATCACGCGAATCTTATCACCGTCCTTCGCCGCCATGACCGTCTCGGTCGCCTCCTCGCCGATCTTCTTCAGGATGGCGTCGTCCCCCTTCGCAAGCAACGCCGCGACATAGGAATCGCGGGGATTGGCATTTCGGCGGCGCTCGATCGTTGCAGCGACGCGCGCAAGCACGTCCCCGTCCGCATCATTCATGGCCATAGACGGTCACCGGATCCTCGAGCACCGGCTCGACGGTGTGCCATTCGCCGCCGTCGAGGCGTCGATAGAAGCAGCGCTCGCGACCGGTGTGACAGGCAATGCCGCCGAGCGGCTCGACGACGAGCAGGATCGCGTCGCGGTCGCAGTCGAGCCGTATTTCGCGAACGTGCTGCACGTGGCCCGAGCGTTCGCCCTTGCGCCAAAGCGCACTGCGCGAGCGCGACCAGTAGTGCGCTTCGCGCGTTTCGTTCGTCCGCTCGAGCGCCAGGCGGTTCATCCAGGCAAGCGTCAGTACGCGGTGCGTGGCCGCGTCCTGCGCGATCGCCGGCACGAGGCCGTCGTCGTTCCAGCGGACTGCGTCGAGCCAGTCGCGCGGCGCGTTCACGCGCGGATCTCGATGCCGGCGCTGCGCATCGCGGCCTTCGCCTGCCCGATGGTGAACTCGCCGTAATGGAACACGGATGCGGCAAGCACGGCGTCGGCACCGCCGATCGTGACGCCCTCGACCAGATGCTGCAGCGTGCCGACGCCGCCCGACGCGATCAACGGCACGTCGACCGCATCGACGACCGCGCGCGTCAAGCGGAGATCGAAGCCATTCCTGGCGCCATCGCGGTCCATGCTCGTCAACAGGATTTCGCCCGCGCCCGCTTCTGCGACATCGACCGCCCACTGCACGACGTCGAGGCCGGTCGGCGTACGACCGCCGTGGATGTAGACCTGCCATTCGTCGACCGCACACTTCTTTGCGTCGATTGCCGCGACGATGCATTGCGCACCGAAATGCGCGGACGCTTCAGCGACGAGGTCGGGGTCGCGCACCGCCGCTGTGTTGATGCTCACCTTGTCGGCGCCCGCGTTCAGCAGTGCGCGGACGTCGTCGACCGAATTGACGCCGCCGCCGACGGTCAGCGGGATGAACACCTGGTCGGCGACCGCATTGATCATGTCGTAGAGCAGGCCGCGATTCTCCACGCTCGCGCGGATGTCGAGAAATGCGAGTTCGTCCGCGCCCTGCTCGTCGTAGCGGCGCGCGACCTCGACCGGGTCGCCGGCGTCGCGCAGATTGACGAAATTGACGCCCTTGACGACTCGACCTTCCGCGACGTCGAGGCAGGGAATGATGCGCTTCGCGAGTCCCATGCGGTCAGCGAAAGCTCACTCGCCCTTGGCCGCCTTCAACGCCTCCTTGAAGTCGAGCTTGCCTTCGTAGAGCGCGCGGCCGGCGATCGCGCCGATGATGCCGTCGCCTGCATGCGGCAGAAGCTGATGGATGTCCTGCAACGACGCAATGCCGCCGCTCGCAATGACCGGTGTCTTGAGTTCGCGGGCGAGCTTGACCGTCGCGTCGACGTTGACGCCGGTCAGCATGCCGTCGCGTCCGATGTCGGTGTAGACGATCGCCTCGACGCCATAGTCCTCGAACTTGCGCGCGAGGTCGACGACGTCGTGACCGGTCATCTTCGACCAGCCGTCGGTCGCAACCTTGCCGTCACGCGCATCGAGACCGACGATGATATGGCCCGGGAACGCCGAGCATGCGTCATGCAGGAAACCGGGATTCTTGACGGCTGCCGTGCCGATGATCACGAAGCTGACGCCGTCGTCGAGATAGCGTTCGATCGTGTCGAGATCGCGGATGCCGCCGCCGAGCTGCACGGGAATCTCGTCACCGATGACGCTGATGACTTCGCGGATCGCAAGCTCGTTCCTGGGCTTTCCGGCGACGGCACCGTTCAGGTCCACGAGATGCAACCGCGGCGCACCGAGTTCGAGCCAGTGCTGCGCCATCGCGGCCGGGTCTTCGGAAAACACCGTCGCGGATTGCAGGTCGCCCTGCTTCAGGCGGACACAATGTCCGTCCTTGATGTCGATCGCGGGAATGATCTGCATGAGGAGCAGGACTGCGTGGCGTGGTGACGCGGAGACGCAACGCTGGCTGCGCGAGGGCTATGCGCGTCCGTCCCAGGCGACGAAGTTGGCGAGCAGCCGCAGGCCGGCGCGCTGGCTTTTTTCCGGATGGAATTGCACGGCGAAGATATTAGCCCTGGCTATGGCACAAGTAAACGACGCCGGATAGCAGGCGGTCGCGGCGGTGACGCTCGGGTCGGCAGGCACCGGACAGTAGCTGTGCGCAAAATAGAATCGTTCACCGTCCTCGATACCGCGCCACAGCGGATGTTCGCGCGTCTGGCGCACGGGACTCCAGCCCATGTGCGGCACTTTCAGGCGCTCGCCGGACGCAGACGCCATCGCCTCATCGCGGAAGCGCTCGACGCGGCCCGGGATCACGCCCAGGCAGCGCG
>JAICVH010000384.1 GCA_025935435.1 Burkholderiales bacterium | reverse complement strand
TTCGTGCATTCGGTTCCGCAATCACCGGCGTGGGCTGCCTGTCTCACGGCGTTCGAACGCGAACTGACCCCGCAGCAATTCGCGACCTGGATTCGTCCCCTCGCCTGCGCGAATGAAACCGGGCGACTGCGGCTGATCGCGCCAAACCGCTTCGTTCTGCAGTGGGTGAAGGACCGCTTCGGCGGACGCATCGAAACGCTCGCGCGCCAGGCGACCGGCGAAGCAGTCGCGGTCGAGTTCGCGATCGCCGATGCGGCAAGCGCGCACGCTGCGAAGCCCGCGGCCAGTGCGGCGCCGGCGCGGTCGGTCGCCGAGCCCGTGCCGGCTGTGCCGCCAATCACGCCGATCAATGGGGCGGCGGTGCCGGCGCCGTTCGCGGCGCGACGCGCCGAACCGGGCAGCCTCAACCCCTCCTTCACGTTCGGTTCGTTCGTCGCGGGCAAGGCCAACCAGCTCGCGCGCGCTGCCGGCATGCAGGTGGCCGAGCACCCGACCTCGTACAACCCGCTGTTCGTGTACGGCGGCGTGGGTCTCGGCAAGACGCATCTGATCCAGGCGATCGGCAACAAGATTCTCCTCGCGAACCCGGACGCGAAGATCCGCTACATCCACGCGGAGACGTACGTGTCCGATGTCGTACGCGCGTACCAGCACAAGGCGTTCGACGACTTCAAGCGGCATTACCGGTCGCTCGATCTCCTGCTTATCGACGACATCCAGTTCTTCGGCGGCAAGAGCCGCACGCAGGAAGAGTTCTTTTATCTGTTCAATACGCTGATCGAAGCGCACAAGCAGGTGGTCATCACCTGCGACACGTATCCGAAGGAAATCTCCGGCATCGAGGAGCGGCTGATTTCGCGCTTCGGCTGGGGTCTCACCGTCGGCCTGGAGCCGCCCGAGCTGGAAATGCGCGTCGCGATCCTGCTGTCGAAAGCGGCATCGGTCGGCATGCGGCTCGACGAGCAGGTCGCGTTCTTCATCGCCAAGCACATCCGCAGCAACGTGCGCGAACTCGAAGGCGCGCTGAAGCGCATCCTTGCTTACGCCAACTTCCATGGGCAGGAAATCACGCTGCCGATGGCCAAGGAAGCGCTGCGCGACTTGCTGGCCGTACAAAACCGGCAGATCTCGATCGACAACATCCAGAAGACGGTCGCCGACTATTACAAGGTGCGCGTCACCGATATGCATTCGAAGAAGCGCTCGCGCGCGGTTGCGCGACCGCGGCAGGTGGCGATGGCGCTCGCGAAGGAACTTACCCAACTGTCGCTGCCGGAAATCGGCAGCAACTTTGGCGGCCGCGATCACACGACCGTGCTCCACGCCTGCCGTCAGATCGCGAAACTGCGCGAATCGCTGCCGGACTTGAATCACGACGTCAATTTCCTGCTGCAAGTGCTCCGCAGCTGACGCGGCGCTTCGCTCTCAAACACCGCTCTCAACGCCCGCGCCCCGCTGGAAAAAGCGGGGTGAAACCGTTATAATTTGTGGATTAACCGGGCGGGCGGTAGAACCCCAAAAAAGCCCCCAAACCATCCACAGTCCGCACCGCGGTTATACGGCCGCAGGCCGTTCGCCAAGCCGCTGACGCAACGCGACTTATCGACGTTGTCGGCAGTTTCGGCCGGCTCCTATTAACGTTATTAGTTTTCGACAATGCAACTAAAACAGATCGCACGCGACGCGCTGCTCAGACCGTTGCAGGCCGTTTCCGGCATTGTCGAACGCCGGCATACGTTGCCGATCCTCGCCAACGTGCTGCTCGAACAGAAGGATGGCAAGCTGCACGTGACCGCCACCGATCTCGAAATGCAGATCACGGCCGTCAGCGATCTTCCGGGCAAGGATGGCCAGTCGACGACGGTCGGTGCGCGCAAGCTGCAGGACCTGCTGCGGGCGTTGCCCGACGATGCAACGGTCAACGTCGACGCCACCGGCGGCAAGATGACGGTGCGTGCCGGCCGCTCGCGCTTCAACCTGCAGACGCTCGCGGCGAGCGACTACCCGCGCATCAGCGTCGGACAGGAACAACTGCAGACGTTGACGCTGCCGCAGCGGGATTTCCGCTCGTTGTTGAAGCTTGCAGAATTCGCGATGGCGCAGCAGGACATCCGTTACTACCTGAACGGCATGCTGCTGGTCGTCGATCAGGCGTCACTGCAGGCAGTCGCGACGGACGGTCACCGGTTGTCGTGGGCAAGTCTTGCGATCGACGGCAATTACACGCGACAGGAGGTGATCCTGCCGCGCAAGACGGTGCTCGAGCTGTCGAAGCTGCTCGATGACAGCGACACGCCGCTGACGATCGACATTCTCGCGAACCAGGCGCGCTTCCGGTTCGGTAACGTCGAGCTGGTGTCCAAGGTCGTCGACGGGAAGTTTCCCGATTACAACCGCGTCATCCCGACCGGGCACGGCAAGCACATCGAGCTCGATCGCGCGACGCTCCTGTCTGCGCTGCAACGCGCGTCGATCCTTTCGAACGAAAAGTTCCGCGGCGTCCGGCTCGTGCTCGGCGACGAGCAGTTGCGCATCATCTGCACGAACAGCGAGCAGGAGGAAGCCGAAGAGGAGTTGCCAATCGGGTACAGCGGCGATGCGCTCGACATCGGCTTCAACATCACCTACCTGCTGGACGTCCTGTCGAACGTGCAGGGCGACAAGGTGAATTTCGCGTTCGGTGACGCCAACTCGAGCGCACTCGTGACGCTGCCCGAGCGCGACGACTACAAGTACGTTGTCATGCCGATGCGAATCTGAACCCGCGACGATGACGCCTGCACAAGCCAAGCCGAAGACGACCGGCGACGAATACGATTCCTCCAGCATCAAGGTCCTGAAGGGCCTCGACGCCGTTCGCAAGCGGCCGGGAATGTATATCGGCGACACATCGGACGGCACCGGTCTGCACCACATGGTGTTCGAGGTGCTGGACAACGCGATCGACGAGGCGCTCGCCGGCTTTTGCGACGACATCAAGGTCGTCATTCACGCCGACAATTCGGTGTCGGTTGTCGATAACGGCCGCGGCATCCCGACCGACATCAAGCAGGATGACGAGGAGCGGCGCTCGGCGGCCGAGATCGTCATGACCGAGCTGCATGCCGGCGGCAAGTTCGATCAGAACAGCTACAAGGTGTCGGGCGGGCTGCACGGAGTCGGCGTGTCCGTCGTCAACGCGCTGTCCGACTGGCTCAAGCTGCGCATCTGGCGCAACGGCGAAATCCACCAGATGGAGTTTCGGCAGGGCGTGCCGGTCGCGCCGCTCGCGCGCGTGGGGACGACCGATCGTCGTGGCACCGAAGTGCATTTCATGGCCTCGCTCGGCACGTTCAGCCGCATCGAATATCACTACGAGATCCTCGCCAAGCGCATCCGCGAGCTGTCGTTCCTGAACAACGGCGTCAAGATCGAGCTCGTCGACCAGCGCGACGGAAAGAGCGAGAACTTCGCGTACTCGGGAGGGATCAAGGGCTTCGTCGAGTTCATGAACCGCAGCAAGACGGTGCTGCATCCGAAGATATTTCAC
>JAICVH010000535.1 GCA_025935435.1 Burkholderiales bacterium | reverse complement strand
GTCGCTGAAATCGCGCCGGCAGTGATGGGATTCAAGCGCGGGCGGCAGACGTTCACGCGTCCGCCGGTCCGGATTCACCGGCCAGAAGTGTCGTAAGTTCGCGAGACAGTCCGCGTGCCCTAGAGCGCGCTGGCAGCCGCGCACGTAGTTCCGCGCATCGAGCCACCGCCGACCGCCGCCACTTCGATTCCCGTTCAGCGTTCCGCGCTTCGGTACACGGCGCGGGCTGCATCTACGGCGGCACCGCGCGGAACCCTGCAACCGTCGCCGGCCAGCACGGCCTCCAGCGCACCGAGCGTTTGCGCGATGGCGTCCTCCCGCGCGTTGACGCCCATCGTTCCGATCCGCCAGATCCGGCCGTGCAGCGGACCGAACGAGGTTCCGATCTCGATGTTGAATTCATCGAGCAACGCCGACCTCACGCGATCCGCCGCGACGCCGTCCGGAACGTACACACCGGTGACGTTCGGCATCTTGTGCGCGCGATCGCCGAACACGCGCAGTCCCATCGCATCGATGCCAGCCACCAACGCGTCACCGGCGAGTGAGTGACGCAGGAATGCACGCTCGTGGCCCTCTTCGACAAATAGCCGCCCGCATTCGCGCGCGGCGTAGAGCATCGACGTCGCCTCGGTATGGTGGTTGAGTCCGACGTCGCTCCAGTAGTCGATCAGCATCGCGAGATCGAGATAGTTGGAAGCGATGATCGGTCCCTCGCCGGGAAGATACCCGGCGGGCTGCAGGCCTTCCTCGATGTGCCGGCGGCGATAGACGACGTCAGCCATTTGGTCGCTGATGGTGAGCGGTGCCGACCCTGACGGGCCGGCCAGACATTTCTGCAGCCCGCCGGTCGCGCAATCGATCTGCCAGGCATCGACGCGCAGCGGCATCCCGCCCAGTGTCGCGGTGGCGTCGACCTGCAGCATCGCGCCGTATTGCCGGCACAACGGTCCGATCTCTTCCAACGGCTGCGCCATCGTCGTCGACGTATCGCCTTGGCAGACGGCGACGAGCTTCGGTGAATGGTGCTTCAGCGCCGCTTCGACCTGCTCGGCCGCAAAGACCGTTCCCCATTCGGCCTCGGCAACGCGGACGTCGGCGCCGGCGCGGCGTGCGATCTCGCTCATCAACTGTCCGAAGCGGCCGAAGGAAAGCACGAGCACGCGGTCACCAGGTTCGATCGCCGACACCATCGCGCATTCGATTGCCGCTCGCGCCGTGCCATCGACGAGCAACGTCCAGCGGTTGCGTGTCTCGAAAACGCGGCGATACAGCGCCATCGTCTCCTTCATGTAGCGGCGAAATTGCGGGTCGAACTGACCGAGCAGTTGCGTCGCGAGTGCTCGCAGCACGCGCGGATCGGCGTTGATCGGACCGGGGCCCATCAACAGCCGAGGTGCAGGACGCAGCTCGTCGAACAGCGAATCTTCGTCGGCGAGCGGAGTGAGCTTCGGCAGGTCGGGGGGCATTGATGCATGTTAACCTCGCCGGCGCCGGTGTACGCAAGCTTCGCGAGCATGGCGCCGGCCACGTGATTGCTCGATGGGAAAGCTGACGACCCACGTCCTCGACACGGCGGCCGGCACCCCGGCTGCGGGCATGCGCATCGACTTCGCGGCGGTCGTCGAGAACGACGTCCGGCCGGTGCGCACGATTTACACGAATGCCGAGGGCCGCACGGATCAGCCTCTCCTCGCGGCGGACGCGATGCGGGTCGGTGAATTCGAACTGATGTTTCATGTTGCCGACTACTTCCGGCGTCAAGGCCACGCGCTCGCCGAACCGCCGTTTCTCGACCGCGTGCCGATCCGCTTCGCGATCGCCGATCCGGCCGCGCATTACCACGTACCGCTGCTGTGCTCGCCGTGGGCGTATTCGACGTATCGCGGCAGTTGATCGCGAGGCCACCCGCCGACCTGGCCGTGTGGTCGGGAGCATGAACGCGCCCGTGCGGTCGGGGCATCGGCTGTAGTGTTGCTGCATGTCGCGGCGTTCTATCGTGGCGCGCAGGTTCCGCTGCCCGCTGCCGTTTTATCGACGTCGTCGCGTATCGCGATCCGCGACTTCGGAGGGATGAACTGGACACCATGACCAACGTCCCCGTGACGCTCGATCGGCTGAACGCCGCGACGACGGACGCGTTCACCGACGCCCTTCGCGGCATTTACGAGCATTCGCCCTGGATCGTCGAGCGCGCTGCGGCCCTTCGGCCGTTTGGCACGCTCGCGGCGCTGAAACGTGGGCTCGTGCAAGTGGTGCGCGACGCGGGCGACGCGGAGCAGCTCGCACTGATCCGCGCGCATCCCGAGCTCGCCGGCCGGGCGATGCGCACGTCCACGCTCACGGCGGAGTCCGCGGCCGAGCAGGCGAAAGCGGGACTCACGCAATGCACGCCGGACGAGCTCGCCAGGATTGCGAAGCTCAACGCGGACTATCAGGGACGTTTCGGCTTTCCATTCATCCTCGCCGTGCGCGGACCGCGCGGCCAAGGCCTGGCAAAGGCGGAGATCTTCGCGACGTTCGAACGGCGCGTGCAGCATCCGCCGGACTACGAACGTGGCGAAGCACTGCGCAACATCCACCGCGTCGCCGAGATCCGACTCGACGAGAGGCTTGGCTTCGTGCCGGAGCTTGGCAACCGCGTCTGGGATTGGGCG
>JAICVH010000204.1 GCA_025935435.1 Burkholderiales bacterium | reverse complement strand
GGGTCCCGGTTGCGGCCAGTCGCGCGATCTCGGCCGAATCACCGCGCGCGGCGGCGGCGAACAGTCCGGTGTACGCGGCCCGTTCCGCAGCCGACGGTGGCACCTGCGCGCTCGCGGACGCGACGAGTGCCAGCGCCAGTGCGCCGAACACGCGCCACATGAAACCAGCAGACAGCCGCCGCCTTGGCATCCAACACGCTCCATGAACGATCCGGCACGAACGATGCCCAATGGCTCGCGGCGTCGGGTGCCAGTCGCGTAGTATGACCGCGGGCAGCCGGATGGCGATCCGGTCAGACGCGCAGCGCGGCTGTAACCGGGTTACTCGACGATCGCCCGTTACGAACACATCAGACGACACGTGGCCGAACCGACGCATTGGGCGTTTCCTTCCGAGCTGCAGCCGAAGAGCGGCGAGGTGCCGTTCGATCTGAGCGTGCCGCTCGATGGGGTCGTCGCGCTGCATGTCGAAATTCCGGAGGACGCGTTCACCGCGTCGATTCTCGGCACCGAGCGGACCGGCAATGGCGTCGTCATCGACGACACCGGGCTCGTGCTGACGATTGGTTACCTGATTACCGAGGCCGAATCGATCTGGCTCACGACGCACTCGGGCCACGTCGTTCCCGGTCACGCCCTCGCTTACGACCAGGTCACGGGCCTCGGTCTCGTGCAACCGCTCGGCAAGCTCGATTTGCGTCCGGTGCCTCGCACGGACGTCGAATCGGCCGACCTGGACGACGACGTGTTCGTCATCGGTCACGGCGGTCGCGGTCATGCATTGCGCGCACGCGTGTTCGCGCGGCGCGAGTTCGCCGGCTACTGGGAGTACCTGCTCGACGAGGCACTGTTCACGACCCCGCCCCACCCGGAGTGGAGCGGCGCCGCGCTCCTCGACGGCAACGGCCGACTGGTCGGGATCGGTTCGCTGTTCGTGCAGGAATCGGCAGGCGACGACACGGTCAAGGGCAACATGTTCGTGCCGAGCGAGCTGATCGATCCGATCCTCGATTCGATGCTTCGTACTGGGCGGCCCGACCGTCCGCCGCGGCCGTGGCTTGGTGTCTACAGCGCCGAGTCCAAGGAAGGCATCACGGTCCAGGGTCTCGCGACCGAAGGACCGGCAGAACGCGCCGGCGTGCGCCTCGGCGACGTCGTGCGGGCGGTCGCGGGTGAAGCCGTCGAGGACCTCGCCGACTTCTACCGGAAGGTGTGGCAGCGCGGTCCCGCCGGCGTCGACGTGCCATTGACGCTGGCGCGTGACGGCAAGCCGAAGAACGTCATCGTGCACTCGGTCGATCGGAGTGCGCTGCTGAAGAAACCCAGCCTGCAATAGGCACGTGCCGCCAGGCGCCGCCTGGTCAACCGCCCGTCGAACGTGCGCCCGCAACCGTCGCGCGCAACGCGTTACCGACGAGTCCCGACAACACCATCGGCAGGTAGCGCGCGCCCTTCTGCCGCCAGCGGTGAAAGTCTTCGGGATTGAGCGCCAGCACGCCGGGCGCAACGCCATGCGCGAGCGCGCGCTCGATGCCGTGTTCGATCGCGCCGATTACATCCGGGTGGTTCATCTGCCCAGGATGACCGAAAGAAAACGACAGGTCGTTCGGGCCGAAGAACACCGCGTCGATTCCGGGAACGGACAGTATGTCGTCCAGTTGCTCGATCGCGGCGCGCGTCTCGGTCATGACGATTACCGCGGTGCCGGCATTGGAATCGGCGACATGACGATCGCCCGCAAAGAATCCGTATCCGGCGGCACGCGTTGAGAATGCCGCACCGCGCATGCCAATCGGCGGATATTTCGCTGCCGCGACGATGCGCCGCGCCTGCTCCGCCGAATTGACTTGCGGAACCTGGATGGCGGATGCGCCGATGTCGAGCACGCGGAGGATGTCCGGTTCCAGCGTGCGAACGATCGGAATGACGCCGCTCGCCCGCGCAGCGCGGAGCATGTGCTCGGTGGATTCGATGCCGGCCGGTCCATGCTCGTTGTCGACGATGACGAAATCGACGCCCGCGTGCCCGCACATCTCGACGAGCGACGGCGCTGGAATGCCGACGAACATGCCGAGCAGCGGTCGCTTGCCGCGCAGAAGCTCGGGTAACCGCGTGTCGATGACGTTCATTGCGCGGTGGGGTCAGACTCGACTTTTGTTCGCCGGACGATTCTTGGCAACGCGAATTATTGTAGAAGCAGCGAAAGTCGAGTCTGACCCTACTTTACCGCGGCCGTCGGCTCGACGGCCGTCTCGTACTCCCAGCCGCCGCCGAGCGCCTTCGCGAGATCGACGAGCGCGAGGCGAACGTCGCGCGCCGCCAGTATCTGCAGCGTCTGCGCCTGCAGCAGCTGCCGTTGTGCATCCAGCACCTCGAGATACGGCGAATAGCCGGACTTGTAGCGCAGATCGGAAAGCTCCACGGCACGCTGCAGGCTTTCGCGACGTTCGGATTGCGCGGCAAGCGCCTGACGCGTCGTCTCGTTCGCTGCAAGCGCATCGTGCACGTCGCGAAACGCCGCCTGCACCGTCTGCCGATATCCGACGACGATTTCCTCACGGCGCGCTGTTTGCGCGTCGACGTTGGCCTCGATCGCCTTCAGTCCGATCAACGGCTGCGCCAAGCCCGCGCCAAGCGACCAGATGAATGCGGGCCCGCTGAACAGGTGGCGCAACGCACCGGATTCGGTACCGAGCGCGCCGGTCAGCGACAGCGACGGAAAATAGTCGGCGCGTGCACGGTCCACACGCAGGCTCGCTGCCACCAGCTGCTTTTCGAACTGGCGCACGTCGGGTCGGCGCTCGAGCATGTTCGACGGCAGCCCGCCGGGTACGGTCGGCACGCTGACCAGCGCGGCAGGCGATGCGTCGCGCACGACATTTGGCGTGTACACGTCGCGCGGCGAACGTCCGGTGAGCGCAGCGAGCGCCGATTCGAACTGCGCAACGGCGCGTTGCGCGGTCGCGATGTCGGCCGCGACCGCCGCGCGTTCGGCGATTGCCTGCGAAAGATCGTATTCGCCGATGACGCCCGCCTGCGCGCGGTCCTTCTGCAGCGTCACCGTTTCGTTGCGCAGCGCGAGCGTGTCCTGCAACAGGCGCAGTTGTGCGTCGGCGGCGAGCAGACCGAAATACGCGCGCGCCACCTCAGCGGCGATGACCGTTTGCACCGTTTCACGCGCGTACTGCGTCGCCAGCAGATCGTTCTGGGCAGCGCGCGTGGCGGTCCGGTATTTGCCCCACAGATCGACCTCGTACGATGCGTTGAGTGCGATGCGGATGTCGTTGCCGGTCGCCGCGAACCCGGGCGGCAGCGGATTCGTTCCGACCTGCGTCGAGCGCGTGCGCGCAGCATTGGCGCCGAGCGACAGGCTCGGATACAGATCCGACTGCGCAAGCTTCACCTGGGCGCGCGCGGTTTCGATGCGCGCCATCGCCGCCTGCAGGTCGAGGTTGTGCTGCAGCGCCTCGCCGACGAGCGACGTCAACGCGGGGTCGTTGAAATTCGTCCACCAGCGCTCGAGGTGCAGTTCGGTCGTCGTCGGCGCGGGCAGATCGACCGCCGGCGGTGCCGACGGCGTCGTCGTCGCGCAGCCGGCGAGCAGCGCGACGAGCGTCCCGATCGCGAACGTATGGGTCAGGTGTTTCCGCACGGCGTCAATCTCCATGAGCGGGCACCGGCGGGTGCCCCGGTGTGCGCGGCACGTGGTGCGCGGTCGTCCGTAGATGGCGTACTTCTTCGAGCAACTCGTCGTGGCTGCGACGTTCGATCAGCCGTCGCTCGGTGATCACGCGGTAGAACAGCGGCACGAAGAAGATGGCGAGGAACGTCGCCGCGAGCATCCCGCCCATGACGCCGGTGCCAGTCGAGTGTCGCGCACCGGCGCCCGCACCGGTCGAGATCGCGAGTGGCGTCACGCCGAGGATGAAGGCAAGCGACGTCATCAGGATCGGCCGGAACCGAAGGCGCGATGCCTCGATGGCCGCGGCCGACGGCGACAGTCCCTCGTGCGTCTTGAGCACCGCGAACTCGACGATCAGGATCGCGTTCTTTGCCGCGAGCCCGAGCAGCGTGACGAGGCCGATCTGGAAATACACGTCGTTGGTGAGCCCGCGCAGCCAGATTGCGGCGAGCGCGCCGAAGGTCCCGAACGGCAGTGCGAGCAACACCGACAGCGGCAGCGACAGCCGCTCGTACTGCGCGGCGAGGATCAGGAACACCATGACGACCGCGAGCCCGAGCGAAAACGTCGCCGCGCCGCTCGCCCGTTTTTCCTGGTACGACGTGCCGCCCCAGTCGAAGCTGAACTCTGCGGGCAGCACTTCCCGCGCGATCTGCTCGACGCGGGCGATCGCCTGCCCGGAGCTGGTTCCCGGTGCTCCCTGGCCGATAACCTTCACCGACGGCAGATTGTTGAAGCGCTCGAGTACGTCGGGTCCGGACGCGTAGCGCACGGTAGCGACCGACGACAGCGGAATCATCTCCCCCTTCGCCGAGCGCACGTACACGGCACCGATATCGTCCGGACGATTGCGATAGCTCGGCTCGGCGGACATCAGCACCTGCCAGGCGCGGCCGTAGCGGTTGAAGTCGTTGACGTAGTAGTTGCCGAGCGTCGCCGACAGCGCGGCGAAGATGTCGGAGATCGGAATGCCGAGCGTCTTCGCCTTCTCGCGATCGACGTCGACCGAGAGCTGAGGCACGGTTGCGCGCCACAACGTCTGCGCGCCGCCGAGCTGCGGATCCTGGTTCGCGCGCGCCAGAAACGCCTGCGTCACTTCGGACAGCCGGCGCGATCCGCCGTCGCCGCGATTCTGAATGTAGAACTCGAACCCGCCCGCCGTGCCGAGGCCGAAGATCGGCGGCGGGTTGAAGGCCAGCACGAGCGCTTCCTTGATGCCCGCCGTTTTCATGAACAGTTCGCCGACGAGTTGCGGCGTCGTCACGTCGCGTTCGTCCCAGTGCTTCTGCGTGACGAAGATCGTCGCGGCGTTGTTGCGAAAACCGCCGCCGATGAAGTCGAAGCCGGTGAACGCGACGATGTCCTGGTTGTTGGGGTTGGAGCGGATCGCTTCGGCCACTTTCGCGACGACCTTGTCGGTGCGCTCGAGCGTCGCGCCGTCGGGAAGGATGACGGCGCTGATGTAGAACCCCTGGTCCTCGTCGGGCACGAGACTCCCCGGCGTGACGCGCCACAGCCACGCGGTCAGCGCGACCATCCCGAGGAACAGGACGGCGCCGATGACGCCGCGGCGCAGCATCCAGACGACGCCGTCGCTGTAGCGCGCGGTGACGCGTCCGAACCAGTCGTTGAACCACGCGAAGAAACGATTCGGCGCCTCGTGCGGCTTCAGTATCAGCGCGCATAGCGCAGGCGACAGCGTCAGCGCGACGAGGCCCGAGATCACGACGGACATCGCAATCGTGACGGCGAATTGCCGGTACAG
>JAICVH010000767.1 GCA_025935435.1 Burkholderiales bacterium | reverse complement strand
GCGTTTTTCGCCACGGCGTCGGGTTTGATGATCGAAAGCGTGCGCTCAACCGCCATTCGGCTCCGGCTCCATAAAAGCGAGTAAATTCAAAATTGTACCACGCGCAGTCGCGTCTTTGCACCCGAAGCGGCGGCGTCGCGACACGCGCACGACGTGTGCCACCGACGTGTTCGCGATGTGCGAAGGCGGTCGAGCAGGCGTGCGATGCACCGCGCTTGCGAGCAGGCGATACCGCGCGGCATCGCGGCGCGACTACATCATTCCGAGCGCCTTCGGGAGCCAGATCGACAGCGCCGGCCAGTAAGTGACGACGACGAGGAACACGAGCATCGTCAGCAGCCAGGGCCATACGGCGACCGTGAGCTCGGTGATGCCCATCTTCGTGATGCCGGACGCCACATAGAGGTTGAGGCCGACGGGCGGGTGACACATGCCGACCTCCATGTTCACGACCATGATGATGCCGAAGTGCACGGGATCGATGCCGAGCTTGATCGCGACGGGGAACAGGATCGGCGCCATGATCAGCACGATCGACGACGGCTCCATCACGTTCCCGGCGAGCAGCAGCAGCACGTTGACAACGAGCAGGAAGGTGACGACGCCGAGTCCCTTGTCGAGCATCCACGCCGCGAGCTCCTGCGGAATCTGCTCGGACGTGAGCAGATAGCTGAACATCACGGCATTGGTGATGATGTACAGCAACATCGCGCTCATGTTTGCCGAGTCGAGCAGCACCTTCGGCACGTTCGACAGCCGCATGTCCTTGTAGACGAAAACCGCGACGAAGAACGCGTAGACGGCGCTCATGGCCGCCGCTTCGGTAGGCGTGAAGATGCCGGTATAGATGCCGCCGATGACGACGACGATCAGCAACAGCCCCCAGGCGCTGTCGCGAAACGCGCGCAATCGGTCGCGCCACGACGCCGCGGGCTGACGCGGATAGTTGTTCTTGCGCGCGCGCCACCACGTGGTCACGCCGAGCATCGTGGCGAGAACGAGGCCGGGAATGATGCCCGCGATGAACAGCTGTCCGACCGACGTGTTGGTCGCGACCGCGTACATCACCATGACGATCGATGGCGGGATCAGGATTCCGAGCGCGCCGGACGTCGTGATGACGCCGGCGCCGAAGCGCGCAGGAAAGCCCTGCCTGACCATCGCCGGCAGGATGATCGACCCGATCGCGACGACTGTCGCGGGCGACGAACCCGACACTGCGGCGAACAGTGCGCACGCCATCACGCCGGCAAGGCCCAAACCGCCGTGCCAGTGGCCGACCATCGACGACGCGAAGGTGATCATTCGTCGCGCGACGCCGCCGTGCGTGAGGAAGTTGCCGGCGAGGATGAAGAACGGGATCGCCATGATCTCGAACTTCTCGATGCCGGTGAAAAGCTTGAGGGCCACCGACTCGATCGGCACCGTCGTCATGGCGAACAGGTAGACGAGCACGGTGAGGCCGAGCGAAATCGACACCGGCATTCCGGTCAGCATCAGGCCGAACAGCAGCG
>JAICVH010000115.1 GCA_025935435.1 Burkholderiales bacterium | reverse complement strand
TCCGCGCGCATCCCGAGCTCGCCGGCCGGGCGATGCGCACGTCCACGCTCACGGCGGAGTCCGCGGCCGAGCAGGCGAAAGCGGGACTCACGCAATGCACGCCGGACGAGCTCGCCAGGCTTGCGAAGCTCAACGCGGACTATCAGGGACGTTTCGGCTTTCCATTCATCCTGGCCGTGCGCGGACCGCGCGCCCAAGGCCTGGCAAAGGCGGAGATCTTCGCGACGTTCGAACGGCGCGTGCAGCATCCGCCGGACTACGAACGCGGCGAAGCACTGCGCAACATCCACCGCGTCGCCGAGATCCGACTCGACGAGAGGCTTGGCTTCGTGCCGGAGCTTGGCAACCGCGTCTGGGATTGGGCGGAGCGTTTGGCCGCGCACAGCGACCCCGGCTATGCCGAACGCAACGAACTCACCGTCGCCTACCTGACCGATGCGCATCGAGCGGTCGCGCAGCAGTTGCGCACATGGATGCGCGATGAATGCGGCTTCGATGACGTATCGATCGATGCGGTCGGCAACGTCGTCGGCGTTTATCACGGGGACATCCGCGATGCGCGCCGGCTGCTGACGGGAAGTCACTACGACACCGTGCGTAATGGCGGCAAATACGACGGCCGCCTGGGTATCCTCGTCCCGATGGCCGCCGTGCGCGAGCTCGCTCAAGCCGGACGTCGTTTGCCGTTTGGCATTGAAGTCGTCGGTTTCGCCGAAGAAGAGGGTCAGCGGTATCGCGCGGTGTTCCTGGGCTCGAGCGCGCTCACCGGACACTTCGATGGCCGGTGGCTCGATCAGCAAGACGCTGACGGCGTCACGATGCGCGAGGCGATGCGGCACGCCGGCTTGCGGGTCGACGACATTCCCGGCATCGCGCGCGATCCGGCGCACTACCGCGCATTCGTCGAAGTGCATATCGAGCAGGGGCCGGTGTTGAGCGACGCCGACATGCCACTCGGTGTCGTTACTTCGATCAACGGCAGCTTGCGCTATGCGGGCGAAGTCGTCGGCATGGCAAGTCATGCGGGTACGACACCGATGAACCATCGGCGCGATGCGGCGGCTGCGGCGGCGGAAATCGTGCTGTGTGCGGAGCGGCGCGCGGCGGCGGCGCCCGATCTGGTCGCAACGGTCGGCATGCTCGATGTGCCGGGCGGCTCGATCAACGTCGTGCCCGGACGCTGCCGCTTCAGTCTCGACGTGCGCGCCACGACCAACGCGGTGCGCGACGCGTGCGCGGCGGACATTGCGGCCGAAATGGCCCGCATCTGCGAACGGCGGGGCGTTGGTCATACGCTGGAGGAAACGATGCGCGCGAGCGCCGCGCCGTGCGCCGACGCATGGCGCCTGCGCTGGGAACATGCCGTGACCGCGCTTGGATTGCCGATCCATCGCATGCCAAGTGGTGCCGGGCATGACGCGATGAAGCTGCACGACGTGATGCCGCAGGCGATGCTTTTCGTGCGTGGGCAGAACGCCGGAATCAGTCACAATCCGTTGGAGTCGATCACCAACGACGACGCCGATTTGGCCGTGCGCGCATTCGCTTCGTTGCTCGATGGCATTGCAGCAGATCCGCGCTGAAGCGTACCGAAGTCGGGTGCTACACTGACCTCGGGATGGAGCGTGCGTTTGGAGGTTCGTCGATAGGTCGCGAATGCCCACGCGGGGATCGGTGATGGCGGCGCTCGCCGTGTCCGATACCGCGGATGGCCGACGCGTGCTCGCGCTTTCTGGGCGGCTCGACGCGACGACGATTCGCCGCGTCTGGGACGACGGCCGGCGGGCGATCGCCGCAGCGCCGCAGCAGCGCGTGGTCGTCGATGCAGCCAACGTCGACTATTGCGATGGCGCGGGCATCGCACTGTTGATCGACCTGATGCACCAGCGCAAGCCGGGTGACGTTCAGGTTGCGAACCTCAGGCCCGCGTTCGAGACATTGCTGCAGCAATTCGACCCTCACACGGTCGGCCGTGATCTCGATCCACCTGCACCCCGCCGCTCGTCGATCGAGGAGATCGGCGTCATCGCTGCCGACATGGGCGAGGATCTGCGTCAGCAGGTCGTGTTCATCGGCGAGACGGCAGCGGCACTCGTGTACGCGGTGTTGCATCCGTCGACGATCCGCTGGAAGGACGTGTGGCGCATTTGCGAGCGCGTCGGCGCCGATGCACTGCCGATCGTCGCGCTGATCGCGTTCCTGCTCGGCGTCATTCTCGCGTTCCAGTCGGCGATACCGATGCGCAAGTTCGGCGCGGAGATCTTCGTCGCCGACCTGATCGGCCTTGCGATGCTTCGCGAACTGGGTCCGCTGATGACGGCGATCCTGCTTGCCGGACGCTCGGGTGCCGCGTTCGCGGCCGAAATCGGCACGATGACCGTCAACCAGGAAATCGACGCGCTGACGACGATGGGCCTCGATCCCGTTCGCTTCCTGGTCACGCCGCGGATCATCGCCGCGTTGCTGATGACACCGCTGCTGACACTGTTCGCGGACCTGATCAGCCTGCTCGGCGGGGCAATGACGCTGCAAAGCTTTTCAATCCCGTTCGTGACCTTCGTCCACGAGGTCGAAGGCATCGTCGACTATTCCGACTTCATGGCGGGATTCGTCAAATCATTCGTGTTCGCCGTGCTGATCGCCGGCATCGGATGCCTGCGCGGGCTGCAGACGACCGCGGGCGCGTCGGCCGTCGGCGATGCGGCGACGCGGGCGGTGGTTTCGGGCATCATCCTGCTCGTCGTTGTCGACGGCGTGTTTGCCGTCATCTACTTCGTGCTCGACATCTGACCAACGATGGCGGAATCCGACGCACCGATCATCCGCGTTCGCAATCTGTCCGCAGGCTACGGCGAGACCGTGCTGCTCGAACGTCTCGACTTCGACGTTCACCGCGGGGAGGTGTTCGTCATTCTGGGAGGTTCGGGCAGCGGCAAGAGCACGCTGCTGAAGCACATGATCGGACTGCTCGAGCCACAGAACGGCAGCGTGATCATCGATGGCGACGACATCATCAGCGCGACCGGCGATGCGCGACGGGCAATTCTGCGCAAGATCGGCGTCATGTACCAGTCGGGCGCATTGTTCGGCTCGATGACGCTCTCGGAGAACGTGCGGCTGCCGCTGGAGGAATACACGGATCTGTCGACCGACGAGATCGAGCTGATCGCGCGGATGAAACTTTCGCTGGTCGGTCTCGGGCTGTTCACCGGTCACCTGCCAGCGGAAATTTCCGGCGGCATGCAAAAGCGGGCGGCGATTGCCCGCGCGATGGCGCTCGATCCGATGATCCTGTTTCTCGACGAGCCGTCGGCGGGACTCGATCCGATCACCTCCGCTGAGCTCGATGCGTTGATCAAGCGCCTCGCGCGCAATCTCGGCGTCACGTTTGTCGTCGTCACGCACGAGCTGCCAAGCATCTTTGCCATCGCCGATCGCGTGATCATGCTCGATCGCCGGCGCAAGGGCATCGCCGCCGAAGGCGATCCGCGGACGCTGCGTGATACGAGCGACGATCCCTGGGTTCGGCAGTTCTTCAACCGCGAAGCGGAGCCCGCGGTCGCTGCATGAGCCTCAAGGCCAACTATTTCAAGCTCGGACTGTTCGTCATCGGCGCGGTCGCCGCAGGCGTCGCCGTGCTGCTCATCATCGGCACCGGTCGCTGGCTCAAGCCGCGCGCCATCATGGAGACGTATTTCAACGAGTCAGTGCAGGGACTCGACATCGGCTCGAAGATGAAATACCGCGGCGTGGTGATCGGCGAAGTGACGCGGATCAGCTTCACGTACGTCAAATACGAGCAGGACAAGCCGATGAACCAGCGCAAGCGTTACGTGCTGGTCGAAGCGCAGCTCGAGCCGCGCTTGGTCGGCGGCCGCGCGGCGAACGACATTGCGAGTCCCGAATCGAGCCGCATCGAAGTCGAGCGCGGCCTGCGGGTGCATCTCGCGCCGCAGGGCATCACCGGCACCAACTATCTCGAGCTCGATTACGTCGATGCGCTGCCCGCGCCGGTATTGCCGATCGACTGGGTGCCGGACAATATCTATATCCCGAGCACGCCCTCGACGGTTTCGACATTCGTCAATGCGGCGTCGGAAATTGTCGACCGCCTGCATCGGCTCGACATCGAAACGACGATCGCCAATCTGAACAAGCTGCTCACGACGGCGACCGATCGCGTCGCGAGCCTGGACACGACGGGCATTTCGAAGGGCGTCACCGATGTTTCGAAGCGGGCCGATCGTACGCTCGCGAAAATCGAATCGACGCTCGACGGCATCGCGGCGAAGCGCCTGTCCGACGAGGCGGCGGGATTGATCGCCGAACTGCGTCAGACCAACGGCGAGTTGAAGACGTTTCTCGCCAACCCGGCGTTGCGCAAGCTGCCGGAGGATACGTCGGCGGCGCTCGCCGGCGTGCGGCAGCTCGTCGCCGATCCGAAACTGCCGCAATCGATCGCGCACATGGAACGAACGCTCGGACGTCTCGATCGGATTTTCGGCGCGGGCGAGGCCGATCTCTCGACGACCTTCGACAATCTGCGCCAGATCACCGACAACCTGCGTGACCTGACGGAGGACGCGAAACGATATCCGTCCAACCTGCTGTTCGGTGCGCCACCGGCGCCGCTGGAGCGTACGCCATGACAACCCGGATCCGACGCGACATCCCGCTCGAAAGTAGGGTCAGACTCGACTTTCCGAACCACGACCGTACGGCAGCTTCCAAATCCGCGCTCGGAAAGTCGAGTCTGACCCTACTTTGGGTCTGCAACCCGCTCTGGGTCCGAAAGTCGCGTCTGACTTTCCTTGTTGCCGTGCTTGTGGCCGTCACGCTCGCCGGCTGTTCGGCGGTCACGCGTCCCGCGCCGGTGCGCCAGACGTATCTGCTCGAGCCGCCGGCTCCGCAACCCGTTGCGAAATCGCATCCCGGCGCGCTGCGCGTCGGCGTCATCAACGTGGCCGCGCCGTTTCGCGGCAAGGCCTTTGTCTACCGGCTGGACGAGCTGCGCTTCGAAACCGATTTCTACGTCGAGTTCCTGGTCCCGCCCGCGGCGATGCTGACCGAACAGACCGCGCGCGGACTCGCACTCGCGCGCCCGTTCACGCGCGTGACGGGACCCGGCGGCAGCGGTGACGCCGATTGGATACTCGACGGCTTCGCCTCGGCGCTGTACGCCGACACGCGTGAAGCCGGCAAGCCGGCAGCGGAGCTGGTATTGACGTTTTACCTGACGCCTGCCGGCGGGTCGGCGCAGACGCCGGTGTGGACGCACGAATATCGCCGACATGTGCCGATGCGCGACTCGTCGCCGGTCGCGTATGCCGAGGCGCTCAACAGGGCGTTCGGCCAAATCATCGGCGAACTTGCGCGCGATCTTTCGACGGCGTCGCTAGCGGCGCCGCAGGCGTCAGGCAGCGCGGTCGGCGTGGAGGTCATGCGCGTCGGATGACGTGACGCGCACGCGGGCGAACGCGCCTGCCTGCGCGCCTTCGGCATTCGAAACGTGCACGACGCCATCGATTTCCGGCGCATCGGCGGTCGTGCGCGCCATCGCTCGATCACCGTCGACCGAATCGATGAGAACGTCGAGTTCGCGGCCGACCTTGGCGCGCAGGCGCGCCGCGCTGATCTTGGCCTGGGTTGCCATCAGGCGTTCGCGTCGCTCCTCTTTCACGGATTCCGGAACCGCGCCAGGCAATGCATTCGCCGCGGCACCTTCGACGGCCGAGTAAGCGAAGCAACCGACGCGATCGAGTCGTGCCGCTTCGACGAACGCCAGCAGTTCATCGAACTCGGCGTCGGTCTCGCCGGGAAAGCCGACGATGAAGGTGCTGCGCAACGTGATGTCGGGCTGCACACTGCGCCATGCGCGCACGCGGTCGAGCACTTTCTCGGGCGCCGCCGGACGCTTCATCAGCTTCAGGATGCGCGGGCTCGCATGCTGAAACGGAACGTCGAGATAAGGAAGCAGACCGCCTGCTGTGGAGTCCGATGTCATCAGCGGAACGATGTCATCGACGTGCGGATATGGATAGACATAATGCAGGCGCACCCAGGCGCCATGCGTGCGCCCGAGTGCGGCAAGCGCGGCGGCGAGTTCGACGATCCGTGTCTTGATCGGACGGCCCTCCCAGAAGCCGGTGCGATATCGGACGTCGACGCCGTACGCGCTCGTGTCCTGCGACACGACGAGGAGTTCCCTGACGCCCGCGTGAAGGAGCCGCTCCGCTTCGGCGAGGATGTCACCGATCGGCCGCGACACGAGGTCACCACGCATCGACGGGATGATGCAAAACGTGCAGCGATGATTGCAGCCCTCGCTGATCTTGAGATACGCGTAATGCCGCGGCGTCAGCTTGATGCCCTGCGGCGGAACGAGATCGACGAACGGGTCGTGCGGCTTCGGCAGATGCGCGTGCACCGCCGACATCACCTCGTGCGTCGCGTGTGGACCGGTCACCGCGAGCACTCTCGGATGCGCGTGGCGAACGAATTCGCCGCCCTCTTTTGCACCGAGACAGCCGGTGACGATGACCTTGCCGTTCTCATGCAGAGCTTCGCCGATCGCATCGAGCGATTCGGCGACTGCTGCGTCGATGAAGCCGCAGGTATTGACGACGACGACGTCTGCGCCCTGATAGGACGGTGAGATCGCGTACCCCTCGGCGCGCAGTTGCGTCAGGATCTGCTCGGAGTCCACGAGGGCCTTCGGGCAGCCAAGGGACACGAAGCCCACGCGGGGCGCTTCGGTCGGGCGACGAATGAGGGGAGGGGTCATCGGTCTCGGTCGTACGGACGGCGGCTCGCGGGCAGCCCGCACCGCAGCAAGCCAGCGGTCAACGGACCGATGTTGCGGCGCATCGCGCGCCGATCAAGCGTCAGCGCTTCTTGTCGTCGTCCGGCGGCGTTGGCGGCGCTCCGAACGTGGGAAAGGGAAACGCGCCGAACATGCCGCGCGTCTGGTCCTGCATGCGCTGTTGCATGTCCATGAAAAGCCGTGCGCTCTGCTCGAGGTAGTTGCCAAGCATTCCCTGCATCGCGGGCGCCTGCATCTGCATGAATTGCTTCCAGAGCTCCGGCGTCAGCAGCATCTTGTCGCCGTAGACCTGCTTCGCCTGCTCCTGCAGTTTCTTCTGGATGGCGAGAAACGCCTGGACGTTCTGTTCGATGTACTGGCCGATGACGGTCTGCTGCGCGCTGCCGTAGAACCGAATCATCTGCGACAGCATCTCGGAACTGAACATCGGCATGCCGCCCGATTCCTCGTCGAGAATGATCTGCAGGAGGATTGCGCGGGTCAGGTCGTCGTTGGTCTT
>JAICVH010000001.1 GCA_025935435.1 Burkholderiales bacterium | reverse complement strand
TCGTCTATCAGGTTCTGACGCGCGACGGCAACGTCGCCGAAATCGAGAATCCATCGAAGCTTCCGGATCTCTCGCGCGTCGAGGAAATCCGCGAGCCGATCATCACCGCGACGATCCTCATGCCGCAGGAATATGTCGGCCCGGTTTTGACGCTATGCACCGAGCGGCGTGGCGTCCAGAAGAACATGCAATACGCCGGCCGCCAGGTCTTGCTCACGTACGAGCTGCCGATGGCCGAGGTCGTCATGGACTTCTTCGACCGCCTGAAGTCGGTGTCGCGAGGCTATGCGTCGCTGGACTACGACTTTCGCGAGTTCCGCGCGGCCGACGTCGTGAAGCTCGACATCCTGATCAACGGCGAGCGTGTCGACGCGCTGTCGGTCATGGTGCATCGGTCGGTTGCGACGTATCGCGGACGTGAAGTGGTGTCGAAGATGCGCTCGCTCATTCCGCGACAGATGTTCGATGTCGCCGTCCAGGCAGCGATCGGCGCGCAGATCATCGCGCGCGAGACGATCAAGGCCATGCGCAAGAACGTGCTTGCAAAATGCTACGGCGGCGATGTCACGCGGAAGAAGAAATTGCTCGAAAAGCAAAAGGCCGGCAAGAAACGGATGAAGTCGGTCGGCAGCGTCGAAATCCCGCAGGAAGCGTTCCTCGCGATTCTGCAGGTCGGCGACAAGTGAGCCGTGCGACAATGCCGCCCGCCTGATTCCCGTCGCCTCCCCGCTCTACCCGTCGATGCCGGCTGATCGTAGATGAACTTTGCCCTGATCCTGTTCGTGCTGACGGCCGTCACGGGCGTCATCTGGCTGATCGATCGGCTCGCATTCGCCCGCAGCCGCGCGGAGGGAGCCCGCGAGCCGGTGTGGGTCGAATATTCGAAATCGTTCTTTCCCGTCCTGCTCGTCGTCTTCCTGTTGCGTTCGTTCCTGGCGGAACCGTTCAAGATACCGTCATCGTCGATGCGCCCCACGCTCGAGGTCGGCGACTTCATTCTCGTCAACAAGTTCGTCTACGGGATCCGCCTGCCGATCATCGAGCAGAAGATCATTCCGCTCAGCAATCCCGCACGCGGCGACGTCGTCGTGTTTCGATATCCGTTGAATCCGTCGCAGGACTTCATCAAGCGCGTGATCGGCGTTGGCGGTGATGTCGTCGAGTACCGCGACAAGCGGCTGACGGTGAACGGCACGCCGTGGCCGCAACAGTCCGATGGCACGTACAGCTACCTCGAGGGCCTGCGCTTCGAGACGCTCGAGCGCAGCATCGAGCGCACCGACGGCGACGCCGCCCGTTCGCACACGATCGGCGTCAACACGCAGGCGCAACCGGTGTATCCGTCGAACGTGCGACCGTTTTCCGGGCGCGAAAATTGCGACTACAATGAGCGCGGCTTCAAGTGCCGGGTGCCGTCGGGTCACTACTTCATGATGGGTGACAACCGCGACAACAGCGACGACAGCCGCTATTGGGGCTTCGTCCCGGACGATCATGTCCGGGGCCGCGCGTTCTTCATCTGGTTCAACTGGGACGACATCGCGTCGTTTGCATTCAAACGCGTAGGGAGCGGCATACGCTGAAGACGTGACGGGGAGAGGCAACATGGCTGCAAAAGAGCGTGGATTGTCGATGACAGGATTCCTGTTCACGACAGTCGTCATCGTCGTCGTCGCGCTGGTCGCGTTCCGCGTCGGGCCCTCGTACATCGAATACTTCACCGTGCAGAAGGCGCTCGACCAGACGATGACGGAGGTGCAGAACCCGACGGTCGCCGACATCCGGCGCTCGATGGACCGCCGCCTGTCCGCGGATTACGTCGACTCGGTACGCTCGTCTGACGTGCTCGTCGGTCGCGAGGGCAACCAGATCGTCGCGACGCTGTCGTGGCAGAAGGTGCTGCACATGATCGGCAACGCGAGCATCCTCCTCGAATTCGAGGTACGCTCGACGCGCGGCTAGTCGAGGCGCGCCGCGAACCCGGGCGTATCGCACGCCCGCGCCTGTCATTTCGCATCCGGTGAGAAACGATTGAGCGACGCGTCGCGCATCGCAATCGAGCACGTCTTCACCGACCCGAGCCTGCTGCGCCAGGCGCTCACGCATCGAAGTTACGGCGTCCCGAACAACGAACGGCTCGAATTCGTCGGCGATGCGGTGCTGAACTGTGCCGTCGCGCTCTCGCTGTACGAGCGCTTTCCGACGCTGCCTGAGGGCGATCTGTCGCGTGCGCGCGCGCATCTCGTCAATCGCGAGACGCTCGCACAGGTTGCGCGCCGGCTCGGCCTCGGCGATGCGATCCACCTCGGCGAGGGCGAACTGCGCAGCGGCGGCACCGATCGGTCGTCGATTCTCGCGGACGCGATGGAAGCGGTGATCGGTGCCGTGTTCCTCGATGCCGGATTCGAGGCGGCCCGCAGTGCGATCGACGCTGCGTACGCCGATGTCCTGCGCGACGCGGACCCGGCAACGCTCGGCAAGGACCCGAAGACGCGCTTGCAGGAATGGCTGCAGTCGCGCCGGCTGCCGGTTCCGGAGTACGCGATCATCGGCACGACCGGCGAAGCGCACGCGCAACGTTTCTCGGTCGAATGCCGGATCGCCGAACTGTCGATCGCCGTCCGCGGCAGCGGAACCAGCCGGCGCGCTGCCGAACAGGACGCCGCGCAGAAGGCGCTCGAGGCGATGCAGCAGGCCGCTCCGCGTGCGCGTGGCTGAAGCCGTCCAACGCTCGGGTCATGTCGCGATCGTCGGGCGACCCTCGGTCGGCAAGTCGACACTGCTGAATGCGCTGGTCGGGGCGCGTATCAGCATCACGTCGCGCAAGCCGCAGACGACGCGGCATCGCGTCGCCGGCATCCACACGGAGGCGGGCGTGCAGTACGTGTTCGTGGATACGCCCGGCTTCCAGACGCAACATGCGTCGAAACTCAATACGCGTCTTGCGCGCGCCGTGCGCGATGCGCTTATCGATGTCGATGCGATCGTGTTCGTCGCCGACGCCGCCCGCATCACCGGGGCGGACCGCGACGTGCTGGCGATGCTTCCGAACGGCGTACCGGTCATCGCAGCGCTGAACAAGACCGATGCGCTGGCGAACAAGCGCGCACTGCTGCCGCGCATTGCCGAATGGTCGACCGCGCGCGAGTTCACCGCCATCATTCCGATTTCGGCTGAACGCGGTACCGGATTGCCGGCGCTGAAGACGGCGATCGCTGACCTTCTTCCCGCCGGCGCCGCCCTGTACGACGACGACACGCTGACCGATCGCGACGAGCGCTTCCTTGCATCGGAATTCGTTCGCGAGCAGATTTTTCGTCAGCTCGGCGACGAAGTTCCGTATTCGACGGCCGTCGTGATCGACGCGTTCGCGCAGGAAGGCGAATTGCGACGAATCAGCGCCACCGTCCTCGTCGACAAGCCCAGCCAACGCGCGATCCTGGTCGGCAAGGAGGGCGCCCGGATGAAGACGATCGCATCGCACGCGCGCGCCGAGATGGAGAAGCTCTTCGGCGGCCGCGTATTTCTCGAAGTGTGGGTGCGCGTCAAGCGCGGGTGGGCGCAAAGCGACGCGATGCTGAATCGCCTCGGCTACTGACGGCTCACGATGCGTCAGCTCCGCCAACGCCACGACGACGAGCCGGCGTTCATCCTGCACACGTATCCATACAAGGAGACGAGCGTCATCGTCGAAACGTTCACCGAAACGGCCGGACGCGTGGCGATGGTCGCGAAGGGCGCACGCCGGCCGCGGTCGGAACTGCGCGGCGTGCTGCATGCGTTTCAGCCACTCGCGCTGTCGTGGGCGGGCACCGGCGAACTGAAGACCCTCGTGAAGGCCGAGTGGCGCGGCGGGCTCGCATTGCCGACGGGCGCTGCGCTGCTCTGTGGCTTCTACCTGAATGAATTGCTGTTGAAGCTGTTGCCGCGCGAGGACCCGCACGCCGTGCTCTGGAGCGATTACGCGTCCGCGCTGCGCGCGCTGACCGAGGATCCACGCGCGGCCGCGCAGGCGGCGACGCTGCGACGGTTCGAATTGCGGTTGCTGGCAGCACTCGGCTATGCATTGCCGCTGGAACGCGATGTCGACAGCGGCCTGCCGGTCGAGGCGACCGAACGCTACCATTACACGTACGACCGTGGACCGACGCTCGCCGCGGAGCCCGGTACGCGCTGGCCGGTCGTGCGCGGTGCAACGCTGATCGCGCTCGCCACCGCACGTTACCCCGATGCGGAAACCGCCGCCGAGGCCAAACGTTTGATGCGTGGCGTGCTCGACCACTATCTCGAGGAACGACGGATCTTCAGCCGGCGCGTCGTGCAGGACCTGGCGGCGCTCGACGACGAAAGGGAACGCGAATGACCGGGGAAACGGCGTGATCGAACTCGGCGTCAATATCGACCACGTGGCGACGTTGCGGCAGGCGCGGCGCACGTACGAGCCCGATCCGCTCTGGGCGGCCGTCGAGGCGCATCTCGGCGGCGCCGACGGCATCACCGTGCATCTGCGCGAAGATCGTCGTCACATCCAGGACGAGGACGTGCGCAGGCTGCGCGATCTGGTGCACATCAAGCTCAACCTCGAGATGGCCGCGACCGACGAAATGGTCGACATCGCGTGCACGCTACGCCCCGAGATGGCGATGTTGGTGCCCGAGGGCCGCGAGGAAGTGACCACCGAAGGCGGGCTCGACGTCGCCGGTCAGGAAGACAAGCTGCGCGATGCGATCGCCCGCCTCGCAGGCGCAGGAATCGTCACGTCGGTGTTCATCGACGCGGAGGTGGCGCAAGTCGAAGCCGCGGCGCGGGTCGGCGCGCGCGTTTGTGAAGTGCATACCGGGCCGTACGCGCATGCGTTCCACGCCAAGGGACGCGACGCCGAAAGCGCGGCGGTCGTTGCCGAGCTCGACCGCATTCGCAGCGCCGGCCGCGCGATTCGCGACCTCGGCATGCGCTTCAACGCCGGGCATGCGCTCAATTACATCAACGTCCAGCCGGTTGCCGCGTTGTCGGGCGTGCGCGAACTGCACATCGGACATGCGATCGTTTCACGCAGTGTCTTCGTCGGCTTGCGCGAGGCGGTACGCGAGATGAAGGCGCTGATGCGACAGGCCGCAGTCGGTAGCTGAAGGAATACGCAATGACCGCCCATCCACCAAGCGACCGAAGGTCCGGAATGCCGGCAGTCGACGTAGGCTTGCGCGGGCCGATCATGCTCGGCGTCCAGGGGCTCACGCTGACCGACGATGATCGCGCACGGCTCGCGGATCCGCGCGTCGGCGGTGTCATCCTGTTCGCGCGCAACTTCGAATCGTCGGCGCAACTGCATGCGCTCAACGACGCGATTCATGCGATGCGGCCCGAACTCGTGATCGGCGTCGACCAGGAAGGCGGACGCGTGCAGCGTTTTCGCGCCGATGGATTCTCGGTGATCCCTGCGATGCGCTCGCTCGGCCATGCGTGGGACGGCGATCCCGCAGCGGCGAACGATTCCGCCTTCCAGCACGGTCGCACGCTGGCGCGCGAGTTGCGCGCGCACGGCGTCGACGTCGCATTCACCCCGGTGCTCGATCTCGATTACGGCGCAAGCACGGTCATCGGCGATCGCGCGTTCCACGCCGACCCGATCATCGTGGCCGATCTCGCAGGCGCGTTGTTGCGGGGCTTGAAGGAAGGCGGCGTTGCCGGCGTCGGCAAGCATTTTCCAGGGCACGGCTTCGTCGTGGCGGATTCGCATGTCGCGACACCGATCGACGATCGGCCGCTCGACACGATCCTTCAGTACGACGTCGTTCCCTTCGCCGCGCTGATCCAGCAGGCACTGCCGGCGATCATGCCCGCACACGTCGTGTATCCGAGCGTCGATGCGCAGCCGGCCGGTTTCTCGCGCGTGTGGATCAGCGACGTGCTGCGCGGACGGCTTGGATTCGACGGCCTCGTGTTTTCGGACGATCTCGAAATGGTCGGTGCGCACGCGGTCGGTGACATCGTGGCGCGCGCGACCGCAGCAATCGACGCGGGGTGCGACGTCGTTCTCGTCTGCAACGACTTCGACGCGATGGACGACCTGCTGACGCGATGGTTGCCACCGGTGCGGGCGGATCTCGCGCGCCGCTGGTCACGGATGACGGAAGGTCGTGCGTCCGGCGCACAGCTCGCCTGACGGCGCGCACGGATGTCGACCAAGAGCGGGTCGACGCATAGCAGCGGACATGCACGCTTTAGCGCGCCGCTTCGCGCAGCGCGGCCCGTTCAGTGCGGGTGCGGCCACCGCCCGCCCAGGCGGCGTGTGATCTCTTCGGCGATGTGCGATACGACCGGGCCGAGCTGCTTGATGCGCTGATCGGTCAGCCGGGTGGACGGTCCGGCCAGTGAAATGGCGCCGAGCGGTTCCTCGTGCTCGTCATAGATCGGCGCGGCGACGCAACGCGTGCCGGGCAGGTGCTCCTCGTCATCGAACGACCAGCCGCGCTGGCGAATCACCCGGATGCTCGCCCACATCGTTTCGGGCGATGTGATCGTGTTCTCGGTGATGCGCGGCAGTCCCTTGACCTTCAGCAAGGCATCGATCTGATCGTCCGGCAGCGATGCGAAAATCGCCTTGCCGACGCCGGACGCATGCAGCGGCACACGACTGCCGAGCTTGACGATCGTGCGCATCGTTTCGCGGCATTGCACCTGGTCGATGAACACCGCCTCGGTGCCGTCGAGAATGGCGAGGTTGGCAGTCTCGCCCGACTGCTCCATCAGACGCCGCATGTACGCGTGGCTTTGTGTGGCGAAGTCGCGGTTGGCGAGAAAGCTCGACCCGACGGTGAACGCCTGCAACCCGACATACCAGCGACCAAGGTCACCGGCCTGAAACACGTAACCCATCTTTTCCAGCGTCGACAGCAGCCGGTGCGTCGTCGAAGGCGCCAGTTCGACGCGAACGCTGATGTCGGTGAGCGTCAGTCCGCCTTCGGCGCGCGCGAGGCATTCGAGAATGGACAGCCCGCGCGTCAGGCTTTGCACTTGCGCGGTCTCCACGCCCGGCCGGGACGGCGTGCGGCCGCGGCGCGCCGGCGGAGCAAGGCGATGGATGACGGTCATGGGAAGGCGCGCAATTGCAACGGCACGAAGTCTACCCGCAGTCGCGTAATCGCGGTCGCGGCATCACCGAATCGTCTGGCGGTGCACGGTCGCGTCATGCAGGGTGCCGGCGATGTCGATCGCGTAACGCGCGCCATCGATCATCGCATCGGATAGCGGTGTGTCGGCATCGGGTGATCGAGCGTAGCCGAATCCAACGGTGCGACCAAGCTTTCGACTGTAGCCCGCCGACGTCAGCTCGCCGACGTAGCGTCCGTCCATGATGATGGGTTCACCACCCCATGCGAATGCGGAGGGATCGCTCAGCGTGAACTGCACGAGCCGCTTGCCGACGCCGCGCGCCTGCTGGCGCAGCAACGCTTCACGACCGATGAAATCGGCGGGCTTGCCGAGCGCGACTGCATAGACGAGCCCCGCTTCGAGCGGCGTTTCATCGGGGGAGAGCTCGGCGCCCCACGCCCGCCGGCCCGCTTCGATGCGAAGCGCGTCGATCGTGTAGTACCCGGCATCGCGCAGAGCCAACGCCGCGCCGGCCTCGCACAATGCATCGTAGAGCGTCGCGCACTGGTCGGTCGCGACGTACAGCTCGTAACCAGGCCCGCCGACGTAACTCATGCGCGCTGCACGCACGCGCGCGTATCCGACGTCGACGATGCGCGTCGTCGCGAACGGGAACGCCGCGCTCGAGAAATC
Organism: Burkholderiales bacterium; assembly: GCA_025935435.1. Taxonomy (GTDB): domain Bacteria; phylum Pseudomonadota; class Gammaproteobacteria; order Burkholderiales; family Casimicrobiaceae; genus VBCG01. The sequence goes on along the minus strand of JAICVH010000001.1, from coordinate 27,667 downwards.
GTCGCGCGACAGCGCATGCAAAAGCGGCTCGGCGCGCGGTCCCATCAATGAAATGACCGAGTAAGCGCTCGTCACGTCGACGAGCGCTGCGTGCTCGTCGGCGCGGATGTGGCGCTCGATCCATGCGAAGTCGCGCGTCGCCTGCGCGGAGCCGGTCAGGATGAAGAACTCGTTGGCCGCGATGCGCGTGATCGTGAGATCGCTTTCGAAACCGCCGCGCGCATTCAGCAGCGCCGTATAGACGATGCGGCCGACGTCGACGTCGATGCGGTTCGCGCACAGCCGTTCCAGCACCTGCAGCGCGTCGCGACCCTTGAGCACGAATTTCGCGAACGACGTCTGATCGAACACGACGACGTCCTCGCGGCACGCGCGCTGCTCGTCGAGCACGTACGGCAGCCAGCCGGGCGTGTCCAGCGTCGGCGGTGGCTCCGCCGCGCCGTCGGGCAGGAAATAGTTCGCCCTCTCCCAGTTGAGCTTGGTGCCGAACACGGCACGCTTCGCGCGCAGCCGGTCGTAGAGCGGCGAGCGACGTAGCGGCCGTACGGTCACGAGCTCTTCACGCGGCCAGCGCATCGCGTAATGCAGCCCGAGCGTTTCGACGGTTCGATCGGCGAGATGACGCCGATTGACATGGAGCGCCCCGAAGCGGCGAATATCCACGTCCCAAACGTCGAAAGGAGGTTCGCCGGCGACGAGCCACTCGGCGATCAACCGCCCGGCACCGCCCGAATTGGCGATGCCGGCCGAGTTGAACCCCGCGCACACGAAATACCCGCCGACCTCGGGTGCTTCGCCGAGCAGAAAATTGCCGTCGAGCGTGAAGCTCTCAGGACCGTTCAGCAGCAGCTTGACCTGCGCGGTTTCGAGCGCCGGCATCCGGTGCAGCGCGTTTTGCATCAGCACTTCGAATTGATCCCAGTCCTCCGGCAACAGCTGGAACTCGAAGCGATCGGGAATGCGCTCGACGTTCCACGGCTTCGCGACGGGCTCGAAGCCACCCATGACGACGCCGCCGACTTCCTCCTTGAAGTAGATGAACCCGTCGGGATCGCGGATCACGGGTAGCGCCGGCGTGACGCCTTCGATCGGCTCGGTGACGATGTAGAAGTGCTCGGCGGATTGCAGCGGTACGGCGACGCCCGCCATCGCGCCGAACTCGCGCGCCCATTGCCCGGTGCAATTGACGAGCGCTTCACACACGATTTGGCCGCGTTCGTCTCCGCGCTGCCACGCGATGCCCGCGACGTGCCGATTTTGCGTGCGAACCGCCGTCACCTGTGTCTGCTCGAAAATTCGAGCGCCTCGGCTACGCGCGCCTTTGGCGAGCGATTGTGCGAGATCGGTCGGGTTCGCCTTGCCGTCGCCGGGAATCCACACGCCGCCAGCGAGATCATCCGTCCGCAGCAATGGCACCCGCGTCGCGACACCGGCGGCGGACAGCCACTCGAATTCCACGCCGAAGCTCTGTGCACGCGCCATCTGGCGGCGCATCAGTTGCAGGCGTTCGCGCGTTTTCGCGACATTGACGCTGCCGCATTGCTTCCAGCCGGTCGCGAGCCCCGTTTCCTGCTCGAGCGATGCGTAGAGGTCGATACCGTAGCGGCTCATCCGCGTTGCGTTGCGCGTCGCGCGCGTCTGCCCGACGAGTCCGGCCGCATGCCACGTCGTGCCGCAGGTGAGGCGACCCTGCTCGAGAAGCACGACGTCGGTGATACCGAACTTCGTCAGGTGATACGCCGTGGAAACACCGGCGATGCCGCCGCCGACGACGACAACGCGCGCACTCGAGGGTAGCGAGGTTTCCGTCATAGCTTGAGTGCTGCCACGCCGACGACGACACTCGCCGCGCCCGCGAGGCGCATCGGTCCGAAGCCCTCCTTCAGCCAGACCGCGCCGATCAACGCGGCGAACAGCACGGAGGTTTCACGAAGCGCGGCGACCGCCGCCACGGGCGCACGCGTCATCGCGTACAAGACGATGGCGTACGCCGCGAGGCTGCACGCGCCACCAAGCAGGCCTCGCCGCCAGCCGCGTCCGAGGTAATCGATCGCGGAACGGCCGCGCCGCCAGACGATCCAGGCGATGAAGGGCAGTCCCTCGAGGAAGATCAGCCATGTGACGTACGACGCTGCATTGCCCGACGCGCGCGCGCCGGCGGCGTCGGTCAGTGTGTAGAGCGCGATCACCGCCGCATTCGCGAACGCCCAGCCAGCCGCGGCGGGCGGGTGACGTTCGCGGCGGATGAACGCGATGCTGACGATGCCCGCGCAGATCAGCACGATACCGACCGCGACGTGCGCCGTCGGCAACTCGTGCAGGAATACGATGCCGAGCACCGTGACGATCAGCGGTGCCGTGCCGCGCATCAGTGGATAAGCGAACGACAAGTCGCCCATTCGATACGCGTGTGCAAGCGTGATGTAGTACGCGAAGTGGATCGTCGACGACAACGCGACGAATTTCCACGCGGCGGGATCAGGCCAGGGAACGAACGGCAATACGATCAATGCCCATACCGACGAACCGGCAACGACCGATGCGGTATCGAGCATCGGATCGCCGCCTGGCGCGCTTTTGAGCAGCGCGTTCCAGCTCGCGTGCAGCAGACCGGCGCCAATAACGGCGAGCGTTATGCCGAGCGACAGCTCGGGCATCAACGTGCCATGCCTCGGCCTCCTTGTGCGGTCGACGACGCGCTACAGCCGGCGTGTCGGCCTCCCGCAATCGCCCGGCGCCGCCCCCTGCGGGCCTCGGCTCGGCGTGCCGCCTCGCCCGCCGGGCTCATGCGGTCTTGGGCTTTCGCTTCTGCCACGTCGCACCCTCGTTCGCGACGGCTTCGGTCGCGGGCGGAGCGGGCTCCTGCGTCTTCAGGCGCGTATGCGCGAGCACGCCGGCTTCCTCGAGGATCGGGTAGGCGATCGAGCAGATGTGCGAATTGATGCGCCTCAGGTCGGAGATCAGGTCGAGGTGCAGCGACGACGTCTCGATGCTTTCGAGCGTGTTGCCGGCGAGTCGGCCAAGGTGCGAGTTCGCATACGCGCGCTCGAGGTCGCGGAACAGCACCTTCTGTGCGAGCAGTTCCTGCGCGTGCTTGAGGTCGCCGTTCAGGAATACCGACAATCCGAGCCGCAGGTTGGCGATCAGCCGCGCGTGCAGGTCGCAGATTTCCGCCATACCGGCGCCGGAGAAATTGCGGCCTTTGTCGATCTTCTTGTCCTCGACGTCGGTGAGAATGCGCTCGATGATGTCGCCGACCTGTTCCATGTTGATAGCGAACGAGACGATGTCCGCCCAGCGACGACCTTCGCGCTGCTCGAGTGCTTCTCGCGGAATCTGCGTCAGGTACAGCTTCACCGCCGTATAGAGCTGGTCGACGACATCGTCCATCCGGCGCAACCGCTCCGCGAGCGTCCGGTCGTTCGTCGTAAGCACGGTTAGCATGCCCGCGAGCATCTGTTCGATCACGTCACCGATGCGCATTGCCTCGCGCGCGGCGCAGGCGATCGCGAGCCCGGGCGTGTCGAGCGCCGATGGATCGAGATGGCGTGGCTTGGCCGGATCCTCGGAGGAGGGGCGGGCCGGCAACATGCGTTCGGCGACGCGCGCGATGCGCTCGGTCCAGAACACCAGCAGCAGCGCGAGCGCGATGTTGAACATCAAATGGAACAGCACCACCTCGCGCGCAGGGTCGATCGCAAGACCGGCGATCCAGTTTTCGAGGTGACCGACGAGCGGAATCGCGAGCACGCAGCCGATCACCTTGAAGATGAAGTTGCCGAGCGTCACGCGACGTGCTTCCGGCGTTGCGCGGAGCGTCGACAACATGCCGAGGAGGCCGCTGCCGAGATTCGCACCGAGCACGAGACCGAGCGCAACCGGCAACGCGATGACATGCAGCGACGCGAGCGTCGCGACGAGCAACACGACGGCGAGGCTCGAATAGCAAAGCACGGTGAACAGCGCTGCGACGAGCATGTCGAGCAGCACATCGCCGGTCAGGGACGCAAAAATCACCTGCACGCCAGCGGCCTTGACGACCGGCTGCGCGGCGACGGAAATCCATTGCAGCGCGAACATGATCAAGCCGAGCCCGATCAGGATCTGGCCAAAGCGCCCGGCGGCGCCGGCCTGCGCGGACAGGAACAGCACGATGCCGGTGAAGATCAGAAGCGGCGCAAGCCACGACAGGTCGAACGACAGCAGTACGGTAACGAGCGCCGTGCCGACGTCCGCACCCAGCATGACGGCGAGTGCTGGCGCGGTGCCGATGATGCCCTGACCCGCGAACGACGCGACGATCAACGCCGTCGCCGTGCTGCTCTGGATCAACCCGGTGACGCCGAGCCCGGCGAAAAACGCCGAGGCACGGTGCGAGACGCTCCGGCGCAGCACGCGGCGGAGGTCGCCGCCGTACATGCGCAGGATGCCCGTGCGCACGATGTGCGTGCCCCACACGAGGAGCGATACGCCGGCCAGCAGGTTGAGCAGTGTTTGCACTGCGACCTACCAGGGCAGCGAATACGTCTTGACGTTGGTGAAGCTTTTCATCGCTTCCTGCACACCTTCCTTGTATCCGAGTCCGGAGTCCTTGATGCCGCCGAACGGCGTCAGCTCGAGGCGATAGCCCGGCACTTCGCGCACGTTGACCGTACCCACCTGCAGCTCGCTCACGAAGCGGGTGATGTAGTCGAGCCGGTTCGTGCAGACGGACGACGACAATCCATACGCGGTGCCGTTCGACACGCGGATCGCGTCGTCGATGTCCTTGATGCGAATGACCGGTGACACGGGGCCGAACGTCTCGGTGCGCACGACGTCCATGTCGGGCGTAACACGGTCGAGGACCGTCGGCGAATAGAGCGCGCCTTGGCGCTCGTTGCCAGCGAGCAGCGCCGCACCCTGTTCGATGGCCGCGCGCACTTTCGACTGAAAGGTGACCGCGGCGGCTTCGTCGATCACCGTACCCATGTCGACCTTCGGGTCGGCGGGATTGCCGTAGGTCCATGCGCGCGTCCGCGCGAGCAGTCGCTCGACGAACGCATCGGCGACGCGCTCGTGCACGAGCATTCGTTTCACCGCCGTGCAACGCTGGCCCGAATTCTTGTAGGAACCGACTGCCGCAAGCGTGGCCGCCTCGTCGATGTCGGCATCCTCCATCACGATGATCGGGTCGTTGCCGCCGAGTTCGAGGACTTGCCGCTTGTAGACGGCCTTGCCCGCGATGTACTTGCCGACGGCGACGCCGCCGGTGAACGTGACCAGGTCGACGTCGGGATTGACGAGCATCTCGTCGGCGATTTCGCGCGGGTCGCCGGTGACGATCGACAGCATCGGCGGCGGCAGCCCGGCTTCGTACAGGATGTCGGCAAGAACGAGCGCGGACAACGGCGTCTTTTCGGTCGGCTTCAGCACCATCCGATTGTTGGTGGCGATCGACGGTGCGATCTTGTGCGCGACCTGGTTCAGTGGATGGTTGAATGGCGTGATCGCGGAGATGACACCCAGCAACGGCTCGCGCAGCGTGTAAACCTTGCGCGACTTCCCGTGCGGCGTGAGATCGCACGAAAACACCTGGCCGTCATCCTGCAACGCTGCGTTCCCTGCGAACGTGAACACGTCGCAGGCACGTCCAACCTCGTAAAGCGAATCCTTGACGCAGATCCCGCACTCGGCGGTGATGAGCGCCGACAGCTCGGTGGCCCGGTTCCGGATCAGCTCGCTTGCGCGGCGGCAGATCTCGTAACGCTCGAAGCGCGTGAGCCGCGGCTTGTACGCACGTGCGATGGCAAACGCGCGGCGAACGTCATCGATCGACGCGCGCGGTACCGTGCCGACCACGTCGTTCGTATACGGATTGAAGACTTCCAGCGTGCGCGCGGCATGCACGCGCTCGCCGGCAATGCGCATCGCTTCAGCGCGTGGGGCGGCGCGTACGGCCGGTGCGGAGGCAGCCGCGGTTAGCATCGAGAATCCGGCGTCATGTCAGGTGATTGAGTCCAAGGTCGAACGCGTCGAAGTTCCGCCAGCGCCGCGACGGCAGGGCAGGCGCCGGTCGGTTGGCGATCAGGGGTACGCGTTGCTCCGAAATGCCGCCGTGGGAGCGCAGCGGGGCGTCGAGGCCCGACAGGTCGTGCCGGGAACGGCTGCTGCCGATAACCGTGAGCCTCTCCGATACGACCACCAGATCGCCCACGCGGTTCTCGGGAAGCTCGAAACGTGCACAGGCGGCTTTTCTCAGCAGTACCAGGTCGATACCTGGCAGCGCGGCGATCCGCTCGCGGACGCGCTCGATCGAGGGTCCCGCGTTGACGTAGACGGTCGCATACGACCCGAGCGCGCCATGATGGACGACGTACGGATCGGTGATCGGCAGGATCACGCGGGTGGTTCCGTCCCCGAACGCCGCATCGAGCACGTCCTGCAGGAACACGATGTTCGGTCGCCCGAAGGCGTCCGTCTTGGCGTTCATCCCATGGTCGGCGGTGAACACGACCGTGGCCCCCGCCGCGTCGAGTCGCGCCAGATAGCGGTCGAGCATGCCGGTGAACGCGTTTGCCTGCGGCGTTCCGGGCGCGTGCTTGTGCTGGACGTAGTCGGTCGTCGACAGGTACATGATGTCCGGTCGCTCGCGCTCCAGCAGTGCGCAACCCGCCGCGAACACGAACTCGGACAATTCGGCGCTGTACACGGACGGCAACGGCATGCCGGCAAGCGACAGGACGTCCGTGATGCCGTTCGCTTCGAGCGTCACCTGATCGGCGCGTTCGGCGGAGAAGCAGATGCCGCGCAGGCGATGCCCGAGCAACGCGCGCAGCTTGTCCTTGGCGGTAATCACGACGACCTTGGCTCCGGCGTCGGCGAACGCCGCGAGGATCGTTCCCGCCCGCAGGTACCGCGGGTCGTTCATCATCACTTCGGCCTGCGCGTCGGCGTCGAAAAAGTAATTGCCGCAGATGCCGTGCACCGATGGCGGCGCGCCGGTGACGATCGAGAGGTTGTTCGGGTTGGTGAACGAAGGCACGACGCAATCCGCCGTCAGGCAAGTGCCGCGGCCATCCAGCGCGGCCATCCACGGCGCACTGCCCGCGGCAATCGCCTGGTTCACATAATCCGGCTCGCAGCCGTCGACACAGACGACGACGAGCGGTTGCTGTGGCCAGCGATACGTGCGGCCATTGACGGCAATTTCCTTCATCGGGCCTTGCGGGATCGTGGCGCCGCGCTGGTGTCGACGCGGCTGCGATGGACGCGGTCGCGACTCGCCATCGCATGTTCGTAAAGCGCGCGGCCGGCGGCAGCGGCTTGGCGTGCGGCGATATGCTCGACGATCGCGCGATGTTCGCGCATCGATACGGGCAGGATGCCCGCCTGACCGAGTGCCGCCCGGCGGTGCAGATGCAGTTCGTTGACCAGGCGCCGATAGAGCAGCGTCAGCTTCGGATTGCCCGCGAGTTGAACGATGCGGTCATGGAACGCGACGTTGGCGCTGTGGTAGCCGTCGACGTCGCCGCGGCCGACCGCTTTTTCCATGCGATCGGTGAGCGCACAAAGCTCGGCCGCCTGCGACGCGTCGGCATTCTGTGCTGCGCGCCGGCCGGCGAACTCGTCAAGCACGGCCCGCAGCTCGAAGATGTCGTCCGCTTCGGCGACGCTGATCTGCCGCACGAACACGCCGCGGTTCTTCTCGAGGCGCACGAGCCCAGATTCCTCGAGCGCCCGAAACGCTTCGCGCACGGGACCTCTCGAAACGCCGAGCATGCGCGCGACTTCCGCTTCGCGCACCTGTGCGCCCGCAGCGAGATCGCCGGCGAGAATCATCCGTTCGATTTCGCGCTGCACGAGCGCGGGCAACGAATGGGCCTGCAGAAGGGCGATCGGGTGGTCGTCGCCGACGGCGCGATTCGACGCTCGACGCGCGCTCGCGTCGTTGGCAGGAATGCGCGCCGGCGCGGCCCGCAGCGGTGTAGCCGCCGCGGGGGACGTGCGTCCGCGGCTGCGAGAGGTCGGCGACTTCAGCACGTTGCCATTAGACGATGCAGCGTGTAGATTGTCAACAATCTGCAATCGGTCGAAAGCGCAGGAACGACGATGCGACTGGATGCGTGATGAAAGCGCGTCGACGCCATTGCGCCGTCGCGTCGTTCGCGCGTAGCATCCGCGAGTTTTGGTAACAACGACCGGCTGGTTCGACCGGCCGGCGACATTCGCCCAACGTCACAAACGAGGAGCATACGATGGCATCGCAGCAGCGCTTGCGTTGGTGGTCGGCAGTCGCGGGAATCGGATTCGCGCTCGGCGCAGCGCAGGTCGCCGCGCAGAAGACGCAACTCAACGTTTACACCGCACTCGAGACCGATCAGATCAAGGCATACGAGGCGGCGTTCAACAAGGCGTACCCGGACGTCGAGCTCAAATTCACCCGCGATTCGACCGGCGTCATCACCGCGAAGATCCTGGCGGAGAAGGCCAATCCGCAGGCCGACATCATCATCGGAACGTCCGCATCGAGTCTTGCCGTGTTCGCACTCGAGGGGATGCTCGAGCCGTACGCGCCCAAGGGCGTCGACAAGATCCCGGCAGCGTACCGTGACACGCAGAACCCGCCGCGCTGGGTCGGCATGGACATCTACGGTGCCGCCGTCTGCTTCAACACCGTCGAAGCACAAAAGCAGAACCTGCCGAAGCCGGCGAGCTGGAAGGACCTGACGAAGCCCGTATACAAGGGCAAGATCGTCATGCCGAATCCGGCGTCGTCCGGCACCGGCTTCCTCGACGTCGCCGGCTGGCTGCAGATGTGGGGTGAGGCGGATGCGTGGAAATTCATGGATGCACTGCACGAGAATGTCGGCGTCTATACGCACTCGGGCTCGCAGCCGTGCCGCCAGGCGGGCGCGGGTGAATTTCCCATCGGCATCTCCTTCGAGTACCGCGCAGTCGCGACGAAGAAATCGGGAGCGCCGATCGACATCGTCTTTCCGAGCGAAGGACTCGGGTGGGACCTCGAGGCGAGCGGCATCGTCAAAGGCACGAAGAAGATGGACGCCGCGAAGAAGCTGATGGACTGGCTCGCGACGCCCGAGGCGATGGCGCTGTTCGCCAACAACTTCGCCGTCGTTGCGATGCCGGGCATGTCGAAACCGCTCGAATTCATGCCCGCCGACTACGAGAAGCGCCTGATCAAGAACGACTTCGATTGGGAAGCGAAGAACCGCGACAAGATCCTTGCCGAGTGGACGAAGCGGTATAACGGGAAGTCGTTGCCGAAATAGCTGCGAGGATCGAGGATCGAGGTTCATGCCCGACTCCTACCTCTCGCTGACCGGCATCACCAAACGCTTCGGGCGTTTCACCGCGCTCGATCGTGTTTCGCTCGACGTCCCGCGCGGCAGTCTGGTGACGTTTCTCGGACCGTCGGGCTGCGGCAAGACGACGCTGCTACGGATCATCGCAGGACTCGAGACGCAGGACGAAGGCTCGATCGTGCAGGGCAGCCGCGATATCTCGCGGCTGCCTGCGATCCGCCGCGACTACGGCATCGTGTTCCAGTCGTATGCGCTGTTTCCGAACCTCACGATCTTCGATAACGTCGCGTACGGACTCGTCAATCGGCGGGCAGCGCGCGAAGCGATCAAGTCGCGCGTCGCCGAATTGCTGAAACTGGTTGGTCTACCCGATGTCGGCGGCCATTATCCCGGCCAGTTGTCGGGCGGCCAGCAGCAGCGCATCGCGCTTGCACGCGCGCTCGCGACCGCGCCCGGCCTGCTGCTGCTGGACGAGCCGCTGTCGGCGCTTGACGCGCTCGAACGACTGCGCCTGCGTGGAGAGATCCGCGCGCTGCAGCAACGTCTCGGCGTTACGACGATCATGGTCACGCACGATCAGGAAGAGGCGCTGTCGATGGCCGACCACATCGTCGTCATGAGTCGCGGTCGCATCGAGCAGGTCGGCACGCCGCAGCAGATCTATCGCGAGCCGGCGACGGCTTTCGTGGCTGATTTCGTCGGCAAGGTCAACGTCATCACCGCGGTCGCTCAGGGTGACGGCCGCGTGCGCGTCGGCGATCTCGTGCTGGATGGTGCGCTCGGCAGCGAAAAGCTCGCACCCGGCACGCCGGTCAAGCTGTACCTGCGCCCCGAAGACGTCATGATCAACGGCAGCGCGAGGGAGCACCCGAATGCGGCGCCGGCGTCCGTTCAGAAGATCGAGTTCCTGGGCGCGTTCTGCCTTGTCACCGTCACGCTTGCCGGTGCGCCGACGCAACCGCTGCTCGTCAATCTGTCGCGACACAGCCTCGATCGCATGTCGCTCGAAATCGGGGCGCCACTGACGATCGGGCTGCCGTGCGAATGCATGCGCGTGCTGTAGGCGCTTCACGCATCCGCAGTGCTTGCGCGATGCCACGCTGACGATGGCTGCGGTCGCTCCGACGTTCCCCGCGCCGCCCGACGAGCGCCTGCGGCCGATTGCCGATCCGCAGCAGCGCCTCGCGCAAGGCCTGCTGCTGCTGGCATGCGCAACGCTGTTGCTGCTCCTGCTCGCGCCGCTCGCGGCGATTCTCGTCAAGAGCGTGCAGGACAAGGACGGCACGTTCGTCGGACTCGCGCATTTCCGCGCCTACCTGCAATCGCCCGCGCTGCTGCAGTCGGCGTGGAACACGCTGTGGGTGGCGACGGTGGTGACGCTGATCACGGTGCCGCTCGCGTTCACCTTCGCCTACGCGCTTACGCGAAGCTGCATGCCTGGTCGCAACGTGTTCCGGCTGATCGCGCTCACGCCAATCCTCGCGCCGTCGATGCTCGCCGCGATCTCCTTCATCCAGTGGTTCGGCAACCAGGGTGCGTTGAAGGGCCTGCTGCTGGGCCAGTCGGTTTACGGGCCGATCGGCATCATCATCAGCGCCACTTACGCGATCTTTCCCCACGCGCTGATGATCGTCCTCACGGCGATGCTGCTCGCCGATCGGCGTCTGTTCGAAGCCGCAGAGTCGCTCGGCACCTCGGCGTGGCGCAAGTTCTTCACGATCACGCTGCCGTCGGCGCGTTACGGCATCGTGAGCGCCGCCATGGTCGTTTTCTCGTACACGGTGAGCGACTTCGGCATTCCGAAAGTGATCGGCGGCAATTTCCACGTGCTTGCGATCGACATCTATCAACAGGTGATCGGTCAGCAGAATTTCAACCGCGGCGCCGTCGTCGGGCTGATCCTGTTGCTGCCGGTCGTGTTCGCGTTCACCGTCGACGCGTTCATGCAGCGCAGCCAGCAGTCGCACTTCTCGTCGCGCGCGGTTGCGTACGCCGCGCGTCCGTCGCGCGGCTTCGACACCGCGATGTTCATCTACTGCTCGATCATCAGTGTGCTGATGCTCGCGGTGCTCGGGATGGCGATCTACACGTCGTTCATCAAGCTCTGGCCGTACGACCTGTCGTTCAGCCTGCGTCATTACGTCTACGGGCTCGTCGACGGCGGCGTCATCGACAGCTATTTCAATAGCGTGAAGCTGGGATTCCTGACCGCGCTGTTCGGTACGCTGCTCGTGTTCCTGACCGCCTACCTGATCGAGAAAACGCGCGGCATGAACGCGACGAGGGGCGCGATCCGCCTGCTGGCTTCGATCCCGATGGCCGTGCCGGGCATGGTGCTGGGTCTCGGCTACATCTTCTTTTTCAACGAGCCGCGCAACCCATTCAACTTTCTCTACGGCACGATGGCGATCCTGGTGCTCTCGACGATCATCCACTACTACACGTCGAGCCACCTGACGGCGGTGACGGCGCTGAAGGCGCTCGACAACGAGTTCGAGGCGGTTTCGGCGTCGCTCAAGGTGCCGTTCTACAAGACGTTCGCGCGCGTGACGCTGCCGGTATGCCTTCCGGCCGTGCTCGATATCGCCCGGTACCTGTTCATCAACGCGATGGTGACGCTGTCGGCCGTCATCTTCCTGTACTCGCCCGACACGAAACTCGCATCGATTGCGATCGTGAGCCTGGACGAGTCCGGTGAGATCGGCGCCGCCGCGGCGATGGCAACGCTGATCGTTGCGACATCGACCGTCGTGTGCATCGTCTATGCGCTGCTGACGCGGGTGCTGCTGCGACGCACGCAGGCGTGGCGTGCGCCGATGTGAATCTTCCAAGGAACGAGCCATGAGCAATTTCAGCCGCGATCCGATCCTGTTGACCCCGGGGCCGCTGACTACCGCGCTGCCGACGCGGATGGCCATGCTGCGCGACTGGGGATCGTGGGATTCGAACTTCAACGCAATCACCGCCGTCGTGCGCGAGCGGCTGCTGGCGATCGTCGCTGCCGAGCATTCGCACGTTTGCGTGCCGATGCAGGGCAGCGGCACGTTCTCGGTCGAGGCGGCGGTCAACACGCTCGTGCCGCGCGACGGTCACATGCTCGTGCTGATCAACGGCGCATACGGCAAGCGGTTCGCGAAGCTGACGCAGATGATGGGGCGGCGCGCTTCGGTGTTCGAGACGGCCGAGGACGTGCAGACGACGGCAGCCGACGTCGAGCGCCTGCTCGTGGCGGACGCCTCGATCACGCACGTCGGACTCGTGCACTGCGAAACCTCGACGGGGATCCTGAACCCGCTGCGCGAAATCGCCGACACCGTCGCGCGGCACGGCAAAAGCCTGATCGTCGACGCGATGAGTTCGTTCGGCGCCATTCCGATCGACGCGCAAACGATGCCGTTCGATGCGCTGGTCGCGGCGTCCGGGAAATGCGTCGAAGGCCCGCCCGGCATGGGCTTCGTCATCGCGCGCAAGGCGGTGCTCGAGCGCTGCGCCGGCAACAGCACGTCGCTGTCGCTCGATCTGCATGATCAATGGCAGTACATGGAAAAGACGACGCAATGGCGCTACACGCCGCCCACGCACGTGCTCGTCGCGCTCGCCGCAGCGCTCGACGCCTTCGCAACCGAAGGCGGGCAGCCGGCGCGACTCGCTCGCTATACGCGCAATTACGAGACGCTGGTGCGCGGCATGGCGGAACTGGGCTTTCGGCCGTTCCTGAATCCGGCGATCCAGGCGCCGATCATCGTCACCTTCCACGCACCCGCTGATCCGCGTTACACGTTTCGGGCGTTCTACGACAGCGTCCGGGACAAGGGCTTCGTTCTCTATCCCGGCAAGCTGACGCAGGTGGAAACGTTTCGCGTCGGTTGCATTGGCGCTATCGGCCCCGACGAGATGCGCCACGCCGTCAACGCGATTCGCGACACGCTGGCAGAACTGCGAATCGAACGCGTCGCACCCATCGCCGCGCAGCGCGCGGTCGCCTAACTCGGACGCGCGCCTAAGTCGGACGCCACGCGGTCGCCCTGCGGTCGCATCAAGCGTTACCGCAGAAGGTCGACCCTGGCGGCGCTATTTCGGGGCTCGAAACTGCACGACGAGCACGAGCGCGAGCAACCCAAGCCCGAGGACGTCGGTGATGTAGCCGGGCTTGATCAGTAGCGCCGCCGCAGCGAGCAGCAACGCGCGTTCCCACCACGCGCATTCGCGCTTGAGATACCCCATCAAGCCGGCCGCGCAACAAATGACGCCGATGATCGCCGTGATCGACGACGTGACGATCGTCGTTACGTCGCCCATCATCAAGAGCGACGGCTCGTAGACGAACATGAACGGCACCAGATAGGACGGTGCGGCGATGCGTACCGCCTCCCACCCCGACGTCCACAAGTCGGTGTGCGCAAGACCCGCCGCCGCGAACACCGCGAGCGCAACTGGCGGCGTGATCGCGGACAGAATCGCGAAATAGAACGCGAACATGTGCGCGGCGGGAGTCACCGCGCCGAGCTTGATCACGGCGGGTACGAGCAGCGACACCATCACGATGTACGACGGCGTCGTCGGCATTCCCATGCCGAGGATGATTCCGGCGATCGCCGTCAGCACGAGCGCGAGGATCAGCGAGTTCTGCGCGAGCGCGACGACGAATTGCGTGAAGACGATGCCGAGTCCGGTGATCGTCACGACGCCGATGACGACGCCCGCGCATGCGCACGCCATCGCGACGCCGAGCGTGTTGCGCGCGCCATCCACCAGCGCGTCATACACGCTGCGCCACTGTATACCCGCGCGCGTCGTCGCCCGCATCAACGCGACCGGGATGCAGACGAGGGCGCCTGCCAACGCGCACAGTGGTGCCGAATAGCCGAGCACCAGACCGAACAGGACGATGAGCACGGGAATGAACAGGTGCCCGCGCACGATCATGACGCGACCGAGCCGCGGCAATTCGCTGCGCGGGACGCCCGCGAGTCCGTGGCGCTTCGCCTCGAAATGGACGGCGAAGAAGACGGCGACGTAATAGAGCACCGCCGGGATCGTCGCCCACAGCGCGACCTGCAGGTACGGAACGGCGAGAAATTCGGCCATCACGAACGCCGCAGCGCCCATCACCGGCGGCATGATCTGCCCGCCGGTCGATGCGACCGCTTCGATCGCTGCGGCGAAGGGCGGCCGAAAGCCGGTGCGCTTCATCAGCGGAATCGTGATCGGCCCGTCGACCATGACGTTCGCAACCGCGCTGCCCGAAACGGTGCCGAACAGGCTTGACGACACGACGGAAACCTTGCCTGGTCCACCCGCCGTGTGGCCGGTCAGCGACATCGCAAAGTCCATGAACAATTGCCCGGTGCCGCTTCGTTCCATGAATGCGCCGAACAGCACGAAGAGCATTACGTAGCTCGCGGAGACGCCGAGCGTCGAGCCGAAGATGCCTTCGCTCGACAGGTAGAGTTGTTCGAGCAGCACGTCGGGCTTGACGTTGGTGAACGCGACCGCGTACACGAGAAACCCGATCGACGTCAGCGGCAGTGCGAGCCCGATGACGCGCCGCGTGCCTTCGAGCACGATCGCGACGGCGACGAGCGCATAGAAGCGGTCCCAGTTCGTCAGGTCATCGATGTAGATGATGCGGTTGATGAAGTAGTCGTAGTTCGCGAAGATGTGCAGCACGAAGCCGAAGCCCAGCGCGAGCAGCGCGAAGTCGAGCGTTCGCCAGGCCGGGCGTCCCGGTCGCGTCGGGTAGAGCAGGAAGACGAGCGTCAGCGCGAACAGCAGATGCGTGCCGCGAAAGATGATCGCCTCGGGCGGCCCGAAGGCGGCGACGTACATGTGGTACAGCGACATCGCCACCGCGATGGCCTGCACGAGGCCACGCACCGCGATGCTGGTCGGCGTCGTCGCCAGCGCCTCCTCGGAGACGATGGCGACCTGCGGAGTAGCTACCGGAGCTTCCAAGGGAAGAGGCGCTGGTCCGGCGGCCGCCGGACCGCCCTTACATTGCGCCGACTTCCTTGTAGTACTTGGCGGCGCCCTTGTGCATCGGCACGCCGATGTCGACCGCCATGTCCTTGACAGTGAGGCCAGTGATCGGCTTGACGACAGCCGCCATGTCGGCGATGTGCGTCGCCATCGCCTTGGTCATCTTGTATACCGTGTCTTCGGGCAGGTCGCATGCGGCGATCACGTGCGTCGTGTAGCCGATCGCAGGAATATCCTTGTCCTGCTTCGGATACGTACCCGCCTTGATGATGAGCTTGTGATAGCCGGGGTTCATCTTGTTCAGCTCGCTCATCGTCTTGTCGTCGACCGGCACGATATCGATGTCACGCGCGCTGGCGAGGTCCATGACCGCTGACGCCGGCGACGTAGTCCCGAGCGTGAACACCTGTGCATGTCCGTCTTTCATCATCGACACGGCGTCGGTGTAGGCCGCCTGGAAGTTCACCTTGCCGAGCGACTGATACGTCATTCCGTTGATCTTCAGCACGTCCGCCGTGAGGATTTCCGCGGTATTGCCCTTCGGCTGCGTGACGAGCGATTTGCCCTTCCAGTCGGCAAACGACTTGACGTTCGCATCCTTCAGCGCGACGACCTGGAAGTATTGCGGATAGAGATTGGCGACCTGGCACACCTTCGTCGTTTTTTTCGGATACGGCGGCCGACCTTCGACGCCGTCGACGGTCGTTGCCGAATTCGCAAAGCCGATCTGCGCCTTGCCTTCGTCGACGCCGCGCACATTGGCAATCCCCGCGCCGGGGGTCTGCTGGATCGAAAGCCCAGGCACGTCCTTCTCCCACATGCTCTTCAGCGCGCCGCCGAGCGGAATCCAGGATCCGCCCTGGGGTCCGGTCATGAACGTGACCTGCTGCGCCAGCGCGGGCAACGCCAGCGTCGCGCATGCAAACAGCGTGATCGCTCTGATCGGGTGATTCATCGGTTTCCTCCGTTCGTTGGCGTGCCTGGTCCAAGCCGGCACGCATCTTGGCAACCGGGCGATTCTGTTCCGGCACATGACGCTGGGTCAAGTCGCCTTGCCTGTGAGGCAACGGCAACGACCGCCGCTGCGCCCCACGCTCGTACCGCGATTACACGTTCGATACAGAGCGGTGTCGAAGCAGGTAGTCGAGGACGACCGCGCTGGCGTCGATCGTGACTTCGTCGGGTCCGCCCTCGTATGCCACGAGACGCGCTGCATCGGCGAGGCCAACGAGGCGATGCTCGACGGCTTCGCCATCCTGGTTATGCGGCACGAATGCTTCGGGCAGCGAGAGGTCGTGCACGAACACCGTTTCACGCTGCAGGCCGTCGAACATCGGCCGCGTGACGTGCACGATGCCGGTGGGGCGTGCGCGGCGGGCGAGTGCTGCGTCGATGCCCGCTTCTTCCCATGCTTCCTTGATGACCGTCTGCTCGACTGAAAGGTTGGCGGCGATGCCCCCGCCGACCAGGTTGTCGAGCAGGCCCGGATCGACGGCCTTGGCGGGACTTCTGCGTGCGAACCACATGTGCGCAGCATCGCGCCCAACGACGCCGTTCACGTGCGCGGCCCACGTGCGAATGCCGAAATAACGCGCGGCGCCGCGTTCGAGACGGGCGAGCGTCGGCGCGCCGAATTCGGTCGCGACCGCATAGATCTCGTCGCGCCACGCCGGAAGCGCACCCTCCGCTCGCAGCGCCAGCGCGACGTCGCGAAGCGCGCTCGACCGCGAGCTTTCATCGGCGAGCCGGTCCGCGAGCATCACCGCGTCGGCTTGCACAATGAACAGATTCGGCCCGAAGCCCGCGAGGCGGTCAGCGCGCGCGTCGTCGATCAACCCGGCCGGGACGCCCGCCACGACGAACGGCCGGTAGCGCAGGTCGCCAACCGCCTGCGCCCGATCGAGTCGCGCGCGGATTGCCGCTAGAATTGCAGGCTCGATCACCGCGGCATTCTAGACGGGCCCGCGGCGCCGACCTTCTGGCATGACCGCACGCATCCTCGATGGCAAGGCCATCTCCGAACGGCTGACCATTGAGGTCCGCCGCGCCGTCGATGCCCGGTGTGCCGCGGGCAAGGCTGCACCGGGGCTCGCCGTCGTGCTGGTCGGCGAGCACGCGGCGTCGCAAATCTATGTACGGAACAAGCGGCGGATGACCGAGGCGGCAGGCATGCGCTCGTTCGCCGTCGATCTTGCCGCCGATGCGACCGAGGAGGCGCTGCTGCGTACGATCGATCGCCTTAACGGTGACGCGTCCGTGCACGGAATTCTCGTGCAATTGCCGCTGCCCAAGCAGATCCGATCCGAGCGCGTCATCGAGGGGATCGACTGGCGCAAGGACGTCGATGGTTTCCACCCGTACAACGTCGGACGCCTGGTGCTGAAGCTGCCGACGTTGCGCCCGTGCACGCCATACGGCTGCATGCGTCTGCTGGCCGAGACGGGAGAGGACCTCGTGGGCAAGCATGCGGTCGTGATCGGCCAGTCGAACATCGTCGGTCGGCCGATGGCGCTCGAACTGCTGATGGCCCGTTGTACAGTGACGATCTGTCATTCGGCGACGCGCGACCTGCCCGGCATCGTCCGGCGCGCCGACATCGTGGTCGCGGCGGTCGGCAAGGCGAATTTCGTGCAGGGCGACTGGATAGCAGAGGGCGCAATCGTCATCGACGTGGGAATCAATCGCAACGCCGACGGAAGCCTCTCCGGTGATGTCGATTTCGCATCCGCCCGCGAGCGCGCAGGCTGGATCACGCCGGTGCCCGGCGGTGTCGGACCGATGACCATTGCGACGCTGCTTGCAAACACGCTGCGCGCGGCCGAATTGCAGGACGCGCAGCCTCGAGGATCCCCATGAAATTCTTGTGGCCGACGATGCTGTTGTGGCTGCTCGCCGTTCCGGCGCTGGTCGCGGCCTACGTCTGGTGGCTGCGGCGCAAGAAGAAGGGCGCGATTCGTTATCCGAGCCTTGCGCTCCTGAAGGATGCCCTCGGCCCCGGCGAACGAATCCGCCGACACGTTCCGCCGCTCGTGTTGCTGCTGTCACTCGTCACGATGCTGGTCGCCATCGCGCGGCCCACCGCCATGGTCACGCTGCCGTCGCAGCAACAGACGATCATGCTGGCGATCGACGTGTCGCTCAGCATGGGCGCGACCGACGTCGAGCCCAATCGGCTGACGGCGGCGCAGATCGCCGCGAAGTCGTTCATCGAGGAGCATCCGGCCAATGCGCGCATCGGCATCGTCGCCTTCGGCGCATCGGCGTCGCTCGTGCAACCGCCGACCCGCGACAAGGAAGCGCTGCTCGCGGCGATCGACGGGTTTCAGCTGCAGCGCGGAACTGCGACGGGCAGCGCGCTTTACGTCGCGCTCGGCACGCTGTTTCCTGATGCGGGGATCGATGTCGCGTCGCTTTCGGTTCCCGGCGGCTACTGGCGCGGCTCACCGGAGCGCGGCCGCAAACTCGACCCGAGCAAACCCGAGCCGCCGAAGGTGGCACCGGTTCCGCCTGGCTCGTACAACAACGCCGTGGTGATCCTGATGAGTGACGGCCGCCGTACGACCGGACCCGATCCGCTCGACGCCGCGCGCATGGCGGCCGATCGCGGGCTGCGTGTGTTCACCGTCGGCTTCGGCACCGCGGCCGGCGCAATGATCGGCTTCGAAGGCTGGTCTGCGTACGTGCGACTCGACGAGGAGACGCTGAAGGCGGTCGCGGACATCACGCGCGGCGAGTATTTCTATGCGGGCACCGCGGCCGACCTGACGAAGGTCTATCAGAGCCTCAATTCCAGACTCGTTCTCGAACGCCAAAGCATCGAGATCACGTCGCTGTTCGCTGCGGCGGCCGCCGTGCTGGTGCTGATCGCGCTGACGCTGTCACTGGTCTGGTTCAACCGCGTCGCTTAGGCGGGCAAGGCCGTGGCTGTCCATCCAGTCACGCGCCGCCCGTTCGTGCGGCACGTAACGAGCGGCGTACCACCGCTGCGTCAGGACCGCGGGCAAGCGGTGTCGCGCGCGACTGGGAGTGCCGGTCGTCGCGGGTGGCGCGGCCCAGTTGTTCGCGCGCGTAGCGCGACGCCAAGCCGCCGCGCCGGAAACCCGCAGATCGGCGTTTACGGACGTGGAGCGCGCGGCGCCGCTTGCCCGCGGTCGCGCTCGGCTACGTCTTCAGGTGCCACGCCTTCGGGCGCGTGAACGTCTGGATGCCCATCGTCGACAGCGTGAGTCCCATCCCCGAGTGCTTGACACCGGACCACGGCAATCGCGGACTCACGCGATCGCAGCAGTTCCAGTAGACGCTGCCGGCGTTGACGTGCGCGAGCACGCGCCGTGCGCGCGCCGCGTCGTGCGTGTACACGCCCGCCGTGAGCCCGTACTCGGTATCGTTCATCAAGTCGATGGCCGCCGCATCGTCGGCGACCGCCTGGATGCCGATGATCGGCCCGAAGCTTTCCTCGCGCATCACGAGCATCGAGTGATCGACGTCGGTCAGCACCGTCGGCGCGAACCAGTTGCCCTTGCGCTTGATCGGTGAACCGCCGAGTGCAACGCGGGCACCCTTGCGCCGCGCATCCTGCACCTGCCGGCGCAGCACATCGAGCTGCGGGCGTCGCGTGATGGCGCCGATGTACGTCGCTTCGTCGGTCGGATCGCCGATTCGATAGCGCTCGACCTCGGCAACGAAGGCATCGACGAACGGCGTGTAGATCGCTTCGTGGACGTAGATGCGTTCGACCGAGCAGCACGACTGGCCGGTGTTGTAGAACGCCCCGTCGGCGACTGCCGCGGCGGTCGCCGCGACATCGACGTCGTCACACACGTACACCGGGTCCTTGCCGCCGAGTTCGAGCTGGACCTTGATCATGCGTTTTCCGGCGCTCGCCGCGATCTTCGCGCCTGTCGCATACGAGCCGGTGAAGAACACGCCATCGACCGGTTGCCGCAACAGTGCGGCGCCAGTCGCGCCGCCGCCGAGCACCGGGACGAACACGTCCTCGGGAACGCCGGCGGCATGCATGAGATCGGCAATGTGCCGACCGGTGAGCGTCGCGAACTCAGAGGGCTTGTACAGCACCGCGTTGCCGGCGACGAGGGCGGGCACGAATACGTTGCTGCCGACGAAGTATGGATAGTTCCATGCGGAAATATTGGCGATGACGCCGAGCGGCTCGTGCGTGATGCGCTCGTCGAGCTTCTGCGCGGCATCGGCGAACACCTTCTCCTCGCGCAGCGCGCGGGTCGATGCGTCGAGGAAGAAATCGAGCCGCGCGAGCAGCCCTTTCAGTTCGTTTCGCGACTGGCGGATCGGCTTGCCGACTTCCTGCGTGAGTGTGTGCGCGAGCGTCTCCGTACGGGCCACGACGAGTTCGCGGAACTTGGCGATCGTTGCAAGACGCCTGCGAAGCGGCGTCGCTGCCCAGCGCGGCTGCGCGGCGCGAGCGGTCGCATAGCGCGCCGCGACTTCCCTGGGGCCGTCGGCCGCGATGCGCAGCACCACCGCACCGGTGGCCGGATTGGTGATCGACAGCGCCGTCGTTCGGTCGCTGGTACGCCGCGCGCGGTGCGGCCTAGCGGCGTGCTTTGCGCGCACGGGCGGCCTCCAGGAATTCGGTGAGGATCGGAGTGCCGTCGAGGTGCTCGTTGCCGATGTCCGGCCCGAACATGAATTCGGGATGCCACTGCACGCCAAACACGTAACTCGGACCGCGCCAGCGAATCGCCTCGACGATGCCGTCGGGAACGGCGACTGCCTCGACGATCATGCCGCGACCGAGCTTGTCGACGGCCTGGTGGTGGATCGTGTTGATCAGTGCCTGCCGGCGGTTCGGATACAGCTTCGCGAGGCCCGTGCCCGGAACGAACTCGAGCCGATGATAGTTGCGCTCGTATTTGGTGATGTCGCGGTGATCCAGCGCCTCGGGAACCTGCGTCCCGATGTCCTGGTAGAGCGATCCTCCGAACGCGACGTTGATCAACTGGCAGCCGCGGCAAATGCCGAGGACCGGCTTGCCTTTGCCGACGAACGCTTCGAAGAGTTCGATTTCGTAGCGATCGCGGATGCTGTCGCCGGCCCATGCCGGGTCGCGTGCTTCCTGGCCATACGATGGTGGCGCGACGTCGGCGCCGCCTTGCAGGACGAGTCCGTCCAGTGCTTCCGCGTAGTGGTAAAGACGCATTTCACTGCGCTGGATGAGTCCCTCGCTTTCGATCGCCGGGATCATCAGCACCAGCACGTTTTTCGACATCACCCAGTGACTGACGGACTGCTCGAGGTAATGCAGCGTCTTCGTGTACACCCCGCCGAGATTGACGGCGTGATCGGTCGGATGATGAATGCGCGCCGAAACGCCGATCAGCAGCGGCGCGCTCACAGGCAGCGATTGGTTGCGGCGTCGGAGCAGACGCGGGAGACCGAGCTTCACATCGATTCGGCGAAGATCCGCCTGAAATCGTCGGCCGTGCAGGTCCGCGGGTTGGTCTGATGGCAGGTGTCGGCGATCGCCACGTCGACGAGCCGGTCGATGTCGTCGGCGGTGACGCGTCGCGCACCGGCGTACCCGGAGAGTTTTGCAGGAATCCCGAGCGACGCCTTCAGCTTGGTGAGCCAGTCAATGAACGATGCTGCGCGCGACTCGTCGGTGTCACCGTCGCCACCGGGAACGCGCGCAACGCGCGCAAGCTCGGCGAGCTTCACCGTCGCCGAGGGCAGGTTGAAGCGCATCACGTGGTCGATCATGATGCCGTTCGCGAGGCCGTGATGCAGATCGGCGACCGTCGACAGCGCGTGCGCGCATGAATGGACTGCGCCCAGGTCCTTCTGGAACGCAATGGCGCCCATCATCGAGCTCATCAGCATGTCGGCGCGAGCCTGCACGTTTCCACCTTCACGTACGGCGATCGGCAACGCGGCGGCGGCGATGCGGACGCCTTCGAGCGCTATGCCGTCGCACAGCGGATGGTATGCCGGCGACAAGTACGATTCGACGTTGTGCGTCAGCGCATCCATGCCCGTTGCAGCGGTAATCGGCGGCGGCAGGTCGATCGTCAACTCCGGATCGGCGAAAACCTTTTTCGCGAGCAGCGCCGGTGAAAAGATGATTTTCTTGATATGCGTAGTGTCGTCGGAAATCACCGACGAGCGCCCGACTTCCGAGCCGGTGCCCGCGGTGGTCGGCACCGCGACGAAGTAGGGCAGCTCGGCGTCGATCGCCCGCACTTGCGGGTGATCCCACGCATACTCGAGGATGTCACCTGGGTGTCTGGACATCAGCGCGACGGCCTTGGCGACATCGAGAGCGGCACCCCCACCGATGCCGACCACGCTGTCGGCCGCATGCGCGCGAAACGCCGTAACGCCTGCTTCAACCTGGCTTCGTACCGGGTTGCCCCAGATGCCTGAGAACACGTGCGCGTCGACACCGCCGAGTTCGCTCACCAGCCGCTCGAACACGGGCAAGGCGGCAAGGCCGCGATCGGTGACGATCAACGGTCGCGAGTAACCTTCGGCCAGCAGGTGCGGTGCAATTTCCTTGCGTGCACCGGCGCCGAACACGATCGACGTCGGAAAGGCGAAACGATGCAGCGTCACTTGTGCTCCGCGCGAAACGAAGGATAGAAGGCCGACACGCGATGAATGCCGTTGCGGCTCGCATCGAGGACGGCGTTCATATGATTTCGAAGTAGCGCTTGCGTTCCCAGTCGGTGACCGCGTCGAGCCATTGTCGCCATTCCCATTCCCGCGTGGCCGCGAAATGGTCGACGAAATCGTCGCCGAACCAGTCGCGCGCGCGATCGGATTGCCTGAAGATGCGCGTCGTCTCGATCAGTGTGCGGGGCGCGCGCGCAATGTTCTCGGCACCGACGTTCGTTCCCTGAATCGGCGGCGCAGTCAGTTTCAGTTTTCTTTCGACGCCGTCGAGGCCGGTCGCGATGCACGCGGCGACGGCAAGATACGAATTGACGTCGGAACCGGGACAGCGTGTTTCGAGGCGCGTCGACTTCGGGGAGCCTGCGAGCACGCGAAAGCTCGCCGTGCGGTTGTCGAGCCCCCACGTCGGCTTCACCGGTGCCCAGAAGCCATCCACCAGGCGCTTGTAGCTGTTCACCGTCGGCCAGAACATCGGCGCGAACTGCAGCAGCGTTTCCACCTGTCCCGCGAGGTAGCTCTCGAACATCCGGCTCATGCCGTTGCGGCCCTTGGCGTCGTAGAACAGGTTGCGCTTGCCGTCGGACAGCGACTGATGGCAATGCCCGGAGCAGCCCGGATACTGCTGACTCCATTTCGCCATGAAGCTCGGCATGATGCCGAAGCGCGCACCGATTTCCTTGGCGCCCGCCTTGAACAGCAGGCCGCGATCGGCCGCTTCGAGCGCTTCCGAAAAAACGATGGCGGCTTCATAGACGCCCGGGCCGGTCTCGGTGTGCAGTCCTTCGATCGGCACGCCGAACGCCGCCATGTCCTCGCTCAATGCCTTGAAGTACTCGCGGGAGTGATGCGCGCGCAGAAGCGAATAGCCGAACATGCCGGGCGTGAGCGGCGTCGGGCCGATGCCCTGCTTGTCGGCCCAGGATTGTGGCGTCTCGATGAAGTTGAACCACTCGAATTCAAGACCGCACATCGGGATGACGCCGAGCTTCTCCGCGCGCCGCAGCACGCGCTTCAGCACCTGGCGTCCATCGAGCGGGAACGGTTCGTCCTTGCCATTCCTGCGCACGATGAACTCGCCGAGGAAGAAGTCGACGTTGTCGTCCCACGGGACGTTGCGATGCGTACCGGGGTCGATTCGCGCGAGCGCGTCCGGGAATCCCTTGTGCCAGCCGGTCAACGTCGTGTTGTCGTAGCACTGGTCATGGCAGTCCCAGCCATAGACGACGTCGCAGAAGCCGAAGCCTGCATCGAGCGCGGACTCGAACTTGTCCTTGTGGATGTACTTGCCGCGCAGGATGCCGTCGATGTCCGAGACGGCGACCTTGACGCGGTGGCCGGGCGTCTTGCGGACGGCCGCGAGCGTTTTTGCGGCGACGGCGGGGACGGGCATGGTACGGCTCCGGGCGGACCTGGGCTTGGGTATCGAAACGCGCGTCGGCGAAAGACGACCGCCAAACCGACCCGCGACGAGGCGTGGCCGGCATTCTAGCCGGTGGAGGGCACGACTTCGGGGTCGGAGGACTAAGTCGTGCGGTGCAGCGACCGTTTGGTGTGACAGGTCTTACGCGACTTATTCCTCCGACTCCGAAGTCGGGCGTGTGACACTACGCGCCTTCTGCGCGGCTTCCTTGCCCTTACCTTATCGCGTCACATGATCGAAGCAGGCCTGCGGAGCGCATCGACGCGAACGGCAGCGTTCGTGTCGCTGCATGCGGCGGTTGCGCTGTTCGGATTCGCCGCGCTGTTCGGCAAGTGGATCGAGTTGCCGGCAACGGCCATTGTGCTCGGTCGCACGGTCGTCGCGGCAATCACGCTCGCGATCGTGCTCGCGATGCGCGAACGTGCGCTTGGTCCGGTCCGCACAGCGCTCGTGTTGAACGGCGCAATTCTCGCGACACACTGGGTCGCGTTCTTCGAAGCCGTGCAGGTGGCGTCCGTCGCGGTGGCACTGATCGGTTATGCGACGTTCCCATTGTTCGTCCTGGTGCTCGAGCGACGGCGCGGCGCCGGCCCCACCTCCGGCGGCGACACGGCGGTCGCTGCGCTGACCGCGGCTGGACTCGTCGTTCTCGCACCGCAATTCTCCTGGTCCAGCGAAGCGTTTCGCGGGCTGGCGCTCGGCGTGGCGTCGGGTTTCACGTTCGCATGGCTGTCGGTGCGCACCAAGCGATACGTCGCGTCGGCGTCCCCCACGCGGATCGCGTTTTGGCAGAACGCTTTCGCCGCGGTGTGCCTGGCGCCGGTTATCGCGTTCGCCACGCCGTTGCCGCCATGGCCGACGCCGACCGATTGGGCGCTGATCGTGGCGCTCGGCGTCATCTGCACCGGGCTCGCGCATACGTTGTTCATCGCGAGCATGCAACGCCTGTCCGCACATACGGCGAGCGTCGTCGCGGCGCTCGAGCCGGTGTACGGCATCCTGCTCGCCATGCTGCTGCTTCACGAGGTGCCCGACATACGCACGACGCTCGGCGGTGCGTTGATCGTCGCGGCCGCGTTGATCGCATCGCGCCGAGGCGCGTGATACGCTCACCCGCGATGGACATCGGCATCGTCGGCCTCGGTCGGATGGGCGGCAACATGGCCCGCCGCTTTGCGCGATCCGGTGTGCGCGTGGTCGGCTTCGATGCCGACAGCTCGATGCGCCAGCCGCTCACCGACGCAATCACGGTGGTCGAGTCGCTGCAGCAACTGGTCGACGCGCTCCCCGCCGCACGCATCGTGTGGACGATGGTTCCCGCAGGCGACCCGACCGAACGCACCGTCGCATCGCTCGCCGACGTCATGGCGCCCGGCGATCTGCTCGTCGATGGCGGCAATGCGAACTACAAGGATTCGCAACGCCGCGCGAACCTGCTTGGACGCCGCGGCATCCTGTTCGCCGACTGTGGCGTGTCGGGCGGTATCCACGGCCTTGCCGACGGTTACGCATTGATGTTCGGGGCGGACGCGGCTGCCGCAGCGATGCTGACGCCGTACGCAAAGATTCTCGCGCCGTCTCCCGAGCGTGGATGGTTGCACTGCGGCCCCGCCGGCGCCGGACATTTCGTGAAGATGATTCACAACGGCATCGAGTACGGAATGATGCAGGCGCTCGCCGAAGGGTTTGCGTTGCTGCACAACCGGAGCGACCTTGCACTCGACGTGGCGGCGATCGCGGAAACGTGGCGGCACGGCAGCGTCGTGCGTTCGTGGCTGCTCGATCTGACGGCGCGTTTTCTCGCCGACGATCCCGAACTTGCGGATGTCGCACCGCTCGTCGCCGACTCGGGCGAGGGCCGCTGGACCGTACAGGAAGCGGTCGAGCAGGGCGTTCCCGCGCCGGTGCTGTCGCTTGCGCTGATGGCGCGCTTCGCGAGCCAGGGTCGTGACGATTACGGGGCGCGACTGCTGGCGATGATGCGCAAGGGCTTTGGAGGCCATCCGGTCGCAACGGAGCCGGGGATTGTTTCGTCGCACGCATGATCGTCGTCGTGATGGGCGTCAGCGGCAGCGGCAAGACGACGGTCGGATCCGCGCTTGCCGATGTGCTCGCGTGTCCGTTCCTCGAAGGTGACGACCTGCATCCGCCCGCCAACGTCGCGAAGATGGCGCAGGGCACGCCGCTGACCGACGATGATCGCTGGCCCTGGCTCGACCGCATTGCCGAGCGCCTGCGCGAAGCCACCGCCGCCGGCGGCGATGTCGTGGTCGCGTGCTCGGCGTTGAAGCAGAGCTACCGCGAGCGTCTTGGGAGCGCCGGCCCGTGCCGTTTCGTGCATCTGCGCGGCGAGCAGGCGACGATCGCCGCGCGGCTTTCACGCAGACGTCATCGTTACATGCCTGCGAGCCTGCTCGCGAGCCAGTTCGCGACGCTCGAACCCCCCGTCGATGCGATCGTGCTCGACATCGAGGACGACGTTGCGACGCAGGTGCGCACGATCGTCGCCGCGCTCGGACGCCGAGCCGCATGAAGCGTCCGCTGCGCTATCGCAATGCGACCGCGGTCGCGCACCTCGGGCGCGACCCGCGCCGCTATCTCGGCGTCATCAACACGCCGGTGTATCGCGGATCGACGATCCTGTTCCCGACGGTCGCCGACGTCGAGCGCGCGTCGCGGGGCGCGTACGACGGGCTCACCTACGGCCTGCATGGACTGCCGACCGTCACCGACTTTCAGCGCGCGATCGCCGAGCTCGAAGGTGGTCACGCGGCGCTTGCCGTGCCGTCGGGGCTCGCGGCGACGACGCTGCCGCTGCTCGCGCTCTTGAAGCCTGGCGATCATCTGCTGATGACCGACGCCGTGTATGGTCCGACGCGTCGGTTTTGCGACAACCACCTGCGCCGGCTCGGTATCGCCGTCGATTATTACGACCCGCTGGCCGGAGCGGACATCGTGCGACTGCTGCGTCCCGCGACCAAGCTCGTGTTCTGTGAATCGCCGGGCTCGCTGACGTTCGATGTGCAGGACGTACCTGCGATCGTGGCCGCCGCGCATGCCCATGGCGCCATCGTCGTTCTCGACAACACGTGGGCGACACCCCTCGGCTTTCGCGCGTTCGACCACGATGTCGACGTGTCGGTGCATGCAGCGACGAAGTACATCGGAGGTCACTCGGACGTATTGCTCGGCGTCATCGTCGCCAACGAGCGTACGTTTCCCGCGCTGCACCGGCTATGGACCGACATGGGGGTGACGCCGTCGCCGGACGATTGCTTCCTCGGGTTACGCGGCCTGCGGACGCTCGACGTGC